>DATEIL010000127.1:0-11031 GCA_035279085.1 Nitrososphaera sp. | reverse complement strand
GTTCCGTCCCTGTCAGGTAGTTGATGTAAAAGCATTTTGAGCACTGGAGCCGGGACAGCTCGCCTTCGAGCGCGAGCTCGTTGCCATTCTGTTTCAAGACGCCCCTTGAGACAAGGTTTGCGACAACCGGAGTGAGCGTCTGGGACAGCTGTGCCGGATCTGATCCCCTGTAGCGGAGGTAGAGTGTGACCATGTCGTTTGGCAGTGATTCCATTCGAAAGAGGGTCTTGCCGGCGCCGGACTGCCTGAACAGGTGGTCGCGGAGGTACCAGTCGAGTTCCCGCGTCGCCGAATCAGCAGCGGACATGTTTTGCTACCGATGGGAGCGGCCAAGAACTATATTTAAATGATGAAAATCCTGAACAAGGGTTATAACCTACCGCTCCATTATTTGCGCCGTTGGCCGCCGGCACCAAAAAGTATGAAAAACTCTGCGACACGATTTTCGCCCTTGACAGGGGCATCAGGTTTGCCGGCGTCATAGACAAGATGGGCAACCTGATGGCAGGCGGCATGAGAAAAGGGATCCGGCCACTTGAGCCCAAGGAGGAGAGGCGCAAGCTGTACCTGGAATATGCACTCCGCAATGCAATGCGCCAAGATTTCGATTCCGAGTATGGCAAGGTAATCTATACGCTATCAGAGCGGGAAAAAATTAAGATAACTTCCTTTCCGATGGGAGGGCGGCTGGTCTTGGTGTCGATTGACAAGGATGTGGACCATGCCAAGCTCATTGAGCGCATCCTAAAACTCGTTCCCTCTGACTGAAATTAATTATATACAGGTGGATCGCTGACAAGTGGTGGCAGACAGAAATAATATGCCTGGCAGCAGAAAGAAAAAGCGGGGCAAAACCGATGATCATCTTCATCGTCATCATCAACATCATGACGGGGCAGGCAGCGCGGATGGCGACGACTTGGCCGTGAGAAACGTCACCGGCAAGGAGCTCAGCGAAGTAGAGGAGCAGAGCGCCCGGCTGACTGCCCTTGTGGAGATGCTCGACGAGAAGGGCGTCATTAGCATGAGGGAATATCAGAGGAGGGTGGCGATGCGGCTGCATGAAATATCAAAGGCTGGCGCAATAGAGGAATTGGACGAAGAGCTGTAGCAATAGCATGATGGCACCATCCTCATCATCAATGCAGGCCGGGAGAATTATTGTGCTTTCGGTGCTTGCAGGGCTCATTGCAGGAGGCATTTTGGCTGCGTTAAACGTTGTGTTGCTCAGGCCAGTCGCAGACAGGCTTGCTGAGTCGGTCATTGACGAGCTCATTGCCGACGGAGAATTTGACGAAGATGAATTTGAGTCAAAGATGAGTTCTGCGTATTTTGCTCAGACTGCAGGTTCGCTTGTGATAGGCCTTGCTGCTGGCGCGCTAATTGGAGGAGTATATGCATTTGGCGGCAGTGTTCGAAACGGCTTTGTGGGCATCATACTGATCGCAGGGGTTGCATGGTTTGTGCTCTATGCAGTCCCTGCGGCAAAATATCCCCCAAGCCCGCTTGCCATGTTCGACGACGAGGTGGGGGCTCGGTATTATCCCCTTTACGCAGGCTACCTTGTAGTATCGGGCATTGCAGCGCTTGGAATCGCAGCCGGCTTTAGAAAGGTGACCAGAAAAAACAAGTTGTTTGGAGTCGCCGCCGCTTATCTAGTAGTAATCGCAGTCGCATACTTTGTTTTTCCAGCCTATGACCCAGACTCGTCCTTTGATCAATCGCTTCTCAACTCTTGGAGGGCATCATTTTCAGTGGCAATGACTGCATTCTGGTTTTGCACAGGTGCAATAGCCGGCCTTTTGTTAAGATACGGCTCGGCAAAAAAAAGTGGGAAGTAACGGCTGCTGCCGCTGCTTCTTCTCTTTTACTTGTTCCTTACTACTTCCACATGTCATCCGTCGTGCTGTTTGAGCTTGTTGTAGTGCTTTTGCTGTTGCTGTTATTGTCTTGCCACGAGTCGTACAATGTGCCTGTTGTCATGTTTCCTGTTGTCGCTCCCGGAGTCATCGTCCCATTGGACATCCAACCATGGCCGCCAGCCTTCATCATCATGTCTGGTGTGACTGCAACGCCATATATGGCAGAATCGCCAAAGTGGTTGTTGACAGCCGTAGGATCCAGCTCTATCTTGATGACGTTTTGTGAAACTGCTATCTGTGTGGCGACATCACTCACAGGTCCGTCCCTCATGGTTACCGTTGATGTGCCGATGTAGGTAGTGGAATTGGCAGTCGAATTGAATGTCGCTTCTTCTGTTTGTGTAAAGTTGGATAGTTCGTGTTGATGCATTGCCGAGCCGTTGAGCATTACCATGGTAAAGACTGCGTGAAAGTCCGTCAGGTTGCCGCCTTCAGTCATGTTGGTTCCGAGGGCAGAGCTGTTATCTGAAGAATCAGTAGTGCTTAGTTTCCAATGGCCGGCTAGAAGCCATGCGGGGTTGCCTTGTGCATCGCTGGTCATCCCTGTTATCATTCCCATGTCGCCTGTATGATTTCCGGACATCATGCCCCATTGATCCATCATGGATGAAGAAGATGAAGATGAGGCCGTGTCTGTGCCATTGAGGCCCATTAGTCCGGTTGTGCTAGTGGCGTTGTTGATGTCATAGTTGCTGCTTCCGCCAGGATACGCCAGCGCCGCAGCGCCTCCAGATATCCCGGCAAGAACTGCAGAGAAAGCCATCGCATAAAGAGTCTTTGAAGGGTGCATCATTACGAGCGTAGCGATTTAAAATGATATATGGAATATAGGAAAGAGTTCCGGTTGTTTATTGTTGTGCGGGCATTTGATCAAATGAACCTGCCGAACAGCTTTGTGTATAGAAGGATTGAAAGAATCGAAGGTGGCACCAACCCTATCATAAAGACATTTGGAGCAATATCACCGGGTATGTCGGCATAGTCTATCATGACGATTATGCCAAAGAACGATATCAGCAGAGTGATCACGAAAAAGAACACAATGGCTACGAGGAAACCGACAGTCCTTGCCATAGTCTTCCGAGAAGATTCCTTAGAAACCTCGGCCATGTATACTATCATTTTTCAATCGCCAGGGCCATTATAATATGTTAGGGCAGGCGGCGCGGCTAGGCAGAAATGCACCTCCCTCCTTTTATGCCACAGATGCCATCTAATAGCGGTCAGATATTACATGGAGGATGGTTCACCTGTCATACATCTAGTTGACGATGAGCCAGACATCGTGAGCACTGCGACCAACGCCCTGCGAAAATCTGGCTACAATATACACTCTTTTTCCAGCCCAAGCGAAGCGCTTCATGATATTGAAGCGGTGTGCAAGAAGCAGGTAGGCATGCTCATTACCGACGTGCGGATGCCAGGCTATTCCGGGTTTGAGATTGTGCGCAGAACCAGGCTGGTAAAGCCTGGGGTGCCGGTCATATTCATGACTGCATTTGAGATGAATTTTTCAGAGTTTGATAAGATGTTTCCATCGCTGAAGATAGACGATTTCCTTCAAAAGCCGTTTCACGTAAATGGATTGCTGGAAATGGTAAAGAAATACATCGAATGAATATATTTATTCTTCTCCCTCTCCTCCTCCCATTCTCCCGTCCTTCCCGCGCCAGCAATAATCCAAAAAGCACGTACAGCCTTTATCCCAATTACCTTGCTTTTGCCCATAGGGGAAAGGGGAGAAAAAAAGAGAGAGGCATACCAGTGGATTGTGAGGCTCAGTGTGGCTTCTTTTTCATCGCGCCCAAGAGTCGTACTGCACTCACACTTTTTCTGCTGCGCCAACGTTTATCAAAATGACATGGATCCATGCTAGCAGCTAGAATTCGATGCGCAAGGATTTTATCTTCTTGCCACCGGGCTGATGATTGTCGGGCGTAAACTCGAAGGTAAAGCGGCCCTTCAAGATGTCTCCTTTTTCAAATGTCACCAGTGCGGTTATCATGTCCGGGTTCTTGTCATTTTTCTCTATGCTTATCTCGCGCCTAAGTGTGCTGTTGGCCATAAGGGCCACCTTGATAAAGGGTTCAATTGCAGATCTGCCCCGCAGTTCTCCCAAATTGCTAAACGGCTCATGCAGTACGGCATCATAATCAAAGAGCTCCAGCGCCCCCTGCACGTCCTTGTTGTCTATGCACCGGAAATATTGATGGATAACATCCTTGCCTGTCAGGGGCAGCGGCACATTAGATTTAGACTTCAATGACTTTATTCACCTTTCCCTTACTCACCTCGAGGGTTCACCCGGATAGATAACCACTAGGATTGCACTGCAATGCAGGTCGTATGTCGTGTGCTACTTTAGCACGACTTCTGCGACCGTGGTATTTGAAGTCACGCTGAAATCGGCACGAACATTGGCAAGGTTCTGAAAAATGAGGGCAAGTAGTTCCTTTGTAAAGAGAGACCAGTTTTCACCGAGCTCATGCTGTATGATAAATACATGTTTTCGGGCACCTTCCAGCCTGTGGTCGGCCTTTATACCGGAGACCTTCATGTATTCTTCGAGGACTGCAAGTACAACCCAGAGGTTATACTGTCGCTTCATAAAGAGAACCGAGTCCTTCATTAGCCCAAACGCAATCTGGGCAGCCTCTCTAATAATTTCATCCCGATAGCGATCTACGTCCTTTATGCCGCTGGCCTTTGCGACCGATATTGCCTTGTCGATGAGGCTTGAGAGTATTAGCTTTGGAACAGGCATCATGCCAATCTTGGTTTCATATCGGTCCCATTCAGAATACCGCTTTAGCACCTGGTTTACAAGGACGTTGAGCGATATCTCCCTGTTGTCGGCCTCGCCCTGCAGCTCATCAATCACTGACGAATCCAGCCTAAATGTCACGCTGCGAGTCTTCTTTGGCTGAGAAATTCCCCGCGGCCCGGCATCATGATCAACACCATTTGACATTTGGCTTAGTTACCCGAATACGGTCACACTATAAAGCGTTTTGCGGCAGATGTAGCTTCAGTCAGGGGCAAAGGTACACATGGCAAAAGTACTGGGCGGATCGTTTCTTCATGATCTAAGACAAATAAGGCCCGGCAACAAGGAACTTTGATAGCATATGTTATCCCAACTACATCTGGGCGTATTGGCATAATGAGCAGCCTCGATTCGGTTCCCGTTTCCAAGATCATGACAAGTGCTATAAGAACAACAGGACGAGACGACACCATACAGCAGGCATGCAAAATAATGGTCAAAAATGATATTGGTAGCATCATTGTTACCGACGAGCACAGTCTTCCAGCAGGGATTGTAACTGAAAGGGATGTTGTGAGGCACCTGGCAGAAAAGCCAATCTCTTTTGCGGCTCAAGTGCATCAGATAATGAGTAAGCCCCTTGTCACGATTCATCCAAATGCCTCTATCCGCGATGCACTAAAGACAATGCAATCAAAAGGTATCCGCAGGCTGATAGTGGCAAGTGACGATGGAAAAAAAATGGAAGGCATTGTAACTGGAAAGGACATTTTCAGGTTTATCTCAAGAAATGAATCACTATCATCTTCATTTGTACGTGAAGAAGTACTAACCAGAGACAGGGACATGACAGAGCGCTTTGGCACTGACCTGTTTAGCGAGATAATAAACAGACAGCCATAGCTAAAAACAACTGATAATGTGGCTATACTGGCAAAAACAGTTCAAAGGAATACGTTGGACAATACCTTGAGATGAAACCATATGGACGGAATTTCTTCTATATGGACATACTAGCTGCACTGCACGGCAAAGTGTTCCTCAGCTACTAATAGTCATTTGCTGCAGAAATACTCACATGACATCAGACATTAGCCATGGAACTACTCCTCCGCCTGCAGACGATAGGACAGAGTTGACGTTAGCAAGATGGAGCACCAGATTCTGGGCCTGGCTTGTAGACTTTATCATCGTGACAATAGCATTTGAAATAATATTTGCAATTGCTTATACTCCCCTGGCTTTTACGCAAGGGTTCAATGGCAACACTCCATCATGGCTTGGCGGTGCAAGATACGCTATCCAGAGCCTGATGTTCTTTGCGTACTGGACGTACTTTGAATCAACCAGTGGACAATCGATAGGAAAAAGACTTTTGAAAATAAAGACGACTGACCTGACAGGCAATACCCCTGACGCCAAGAATGCTGCCATACAGAGCTTTGGCAAGGCGTTCCTGCTACCGATAGATGTCTTGCTTGGATGGATATTTACAAATGAGAAGAGGCAGCGACTTTTGGGCAGGGCAGCAGATACCATTGTAGTCAAGTCAAGCGATGCGGTCTCCTCGGAGCAAAGAATCAGGTATACCAAGGAGTAAAAGAATGCAATACCACAATACAGAGTCGTGACGCAAACTGTAGATTAGACGATAGCAGGCAGGCAGGCATTCCTTGCCGACTTTGCGGCAAGGCCGAGGCGTCTGCCCCTGTGTCTATTGTTGCCGTATGAGAGGTAGGGAAAAAAGATTGAATGAGGATTGCTTCGTCTTGAGTTTTTAGTTCCTCATCTAATAGTTGTCGAGTTCCAGTTTGCAAAAAAGAGAAAGGAGGGGTCGCCCCTACAGCTGCCCGTAAGCACGCAGAGATTCTTTCTGTCTATCTGAACTCCTTTGGAAATTGCTTGACGATTCCATCAGCCAGATGATCTGCCATTATCATCGACTGGTCAAAAATTTCGTCAAATGTCTCCACGTCAGTTGCATAGTCCCCGGTAAGCCTTGCGACGGCCTCTGTCTTTGTGAGGGCTAGGTGTTCTTTGAGCATCTCCGCCGTAGCTTCTTGTGGCCAGTTTTCCGGGTTAGCTTTGCTCAGGAATGTCGCAATGTCGTCTGCATTGTCGTACCATCTCCCCTCTGCTTCATCAGCGGCTTCGTCATCTCCGGCTTTGGCTGCGTTAAGCAGATCTACTGCGATCAGTATATGATCCTTCAAGAGAGAGGTCAACTCATCGCCAGCTTCTTCGCCGTAGAAAGGCTTTATAGAATCTCCGATGTCTTCTTGGTTCTTTAACAGTCTCTGTGCGGCGGCATCTACATCCGGGGTTCCTGCGGCGGCGCTCATGATATAGAGCCTCGTCCATACCACGTGATCTGCCCAGAGGTCACGCAATGCAATTCTTAGCTCAGCAGCCTTGGCCTCGTCAAAGTTCTTGGCCTTTGACGCATATGCAAGAGGTATCGCATTGTCACTTTCAGACGATGACACCGCTGATGCTGTATGTTGTCCATCTTCCATGCTGTGCGAATCCTTGGAGGTCTGCTGCGGAGCAAATGCGCCAGTGGCATTAAAGACAAACGCCAATGACAGCGCTGCACCTATTACAGCGACAACAAGGACCCGAACCAAACTATTGTTTTTGTCCATCGGTCTTAGCATAACTCGCCGCTTTATAAACTATAGCTACTATATTATATCTATAGTCTTTTTACAAACCTGTTCTTCAACAATAAACGTATATTAGTATCTAAAGTGTTTGAATATGTGTGCACTATCTGCATGACGATTTAAGCAGACAGGGAGAGACAAAAGAAAAGATTCTAGGATATTTGCTAGAAGGCCCAAAGAGTGCTGGCGAAGTTGCAGCAAAATTGCAGATACAGAAAAGTGCTGCAAGGGTCCATCTTGAATCATTACAATCTCTTCATGCTGTAAAATCAAAGTTCAAGATTGAAAAAATGGGCAGACCAAAGAAAGTGTATGAACTCACAGAAAAAGGCAGAGAATTATTTCCCAGACAGTATGATTTGTTTTTGAACCTTGTGCTCAACAAAATAGCAGGCAAGAAAGGGGAAGCAGAAGCAAGAGAAATTCTTGATTCGATTGCAGAGGATATCGCTTCTGGTATCAGATCCAAGATCGCAAAGAGCAACCGTACCAACGATCTTGAGCAATCTTTGAGGATCGTAAATGAGGCATCAAATGAAATGGGGTTTGCATCCTCCCTTTCCAAAGAGAGTGACGGCTCATTCTGCATCCAGAGCAAGAACTGCATCCTGCACAAGGTTGCATCAAACAATCAGGATATGGTATGTCATGGTCTTCATGACAAGGTTATTTCAAAATCACTTGATGGCAAGTCAGGCGTGAAAGTTGAATTGAAAGAATGTATGGCTCTTGGCAACGAATACTGCAGGCACGTTATCAAGGGCCGGCACCCGCACAAATAGGTTGCCAGATGAATTTACGAGAATTTGACCGCAGTATCCGCTAGTACCTTGTATAAGGCACCGCTAGACGTCAATGCCATCATACAAAACACAATTGCTCATAAGATAGGGTTCGAATCGCGTCTCGCTATGATGTGTTTATGATTCCTCATAGATCAGTTTGAATTCCTGTGCTATGTCGTATGCAAGCTTCTGAATCTTCTGGACCTCATTCAATGACCTATTCTTTGCCATCTGCTGCATTAGATTCATGCATTTATGAACTTCCGAATCTTCAACTTCTACTCTTGTCAGATCTATGAAACACATGTCTATGTGAAGGCAGAATAGGACAACCTTTTCTTCCCAGTTTTCGGCGAGAGCCAGATATTCTATATTCTCTGCAATCTGCTTGATTTCATTTGTGCGATTTCTTGTCAATATATGTAAAGCAGTTCTCGCTCGTTCTGCATCATAGATTTGTGGCAGTGTTTGCATCATTTAAGAAATGATTATCCCCAATTATAAACTATAGCAATTATATGGTATCTAAAGTCATTTTAGCTATGATTTGCTTAGCGCCACTCGGACGGCCCTGCATAAAGTAGGACAACAGTCTAGCCAAAGTGCGTCTGCTGTTTGTATCGCAGATGACACAAGCTCAATGCAGAAGTTATCCTTGATATTAAAAAGTCAGTTGCTAACCTCGGCTCATATTGGTTTTATGGCTTTCGCTAATACCCTCATTCAAAGCGCCGGGAGAGGGATTTGAACCCTCGGGACCCTCACGGGTCACAAGCTGGCTGGTTTCTTGAGAAATTCCAGGCTTGCGCCCTACCGGGCTAGGCGACCCCGGCAACTCACAAAGCGTGTGTGGGCACATCTGTATTTATGTTACTAGAATGCAGTACGGACTTTTGACTTGGCGGCGACGTGCAGTTAATAAATGTCGGCAAATAAAGATCGTCGTCTTCAGAAAATGTCTATATAGCTCGTCAGGTGGCTTGATGCATGGAAAGAGCTCCTCCCGGTCCGGGCAACAGCTTGGGCATGCAAGGACGCTTCATGTATGCCGATTATACCCCGCTCGAAGACGACAGAAACCTTGTTGAAGTCATAAAGGAATTCGTTGATCTCGCATCAAGACTCGGAAGACTGGACGTTAACAACAGAAAGCTTTCTTCGCTTGCATCAGACTCGGACAGGCTGCGCCAGGACATTATATCCGCCATCAAGAACATCAGGACCAATACGACGTATACGATGGAAAAGTTCCATGACGAACACTCGGACGTTCTTTCCAATGACCTGCTGACAAAAGGCGCGGCGCTCCTGATAGACGCCAAAAACTCCCTGTCGGTGCTGCTGGCAAATACGGAATCCGGCTTTGACGAGCAGCACACAAGGTACAGGGAAAAAATTACTGCTAGGATAACTGAGAACAATGCGTTGGCATCCAGCCTGGTGCAGTCATGGCTCTCTGCAGATTCCCAGAACCTTCCCCGGACCATCCTGTCGCACATCGCAGTCACCATTACTGCATCACTTGACAGGAAAACTGCCAAGGCCTACGACATTGTACGCAGCGCATCCTCAACAGCTGTAACTGGAGCATCGCAACAGAAAGACGACGGCTCTGGCGCCCTTCAGTTCTCATATTCCTTCCGTATCGACCCGTCGGAACTGGAATTTTGGAATTTCAGGCGAAACGTAACGGAACTTGGCATCAAGGATCTGATGCTGCCAATAGGAATGAAGGCACCAGTTTCAGAAAAACTGAAGCAGAAATTCAGGTTTGGCTCCCGCAAGGATTCTGAAGTGATAAAGGAGCCAGAATTTGCAAGAGCAGACGGATACTTTTTGACCTCCGTGACGCTGCAAGGGTACTCGACGCTTGTACTGGAGCTTGCAAGGGAGCCCGATGACACCCATCGAGGCGACGACATGTTTAGAATAACATATGATGTAGAAAGCCTAACTCAACAGCAGAACTCGGGCAAGCTGCCCAGGATTGACTACTATGCCTCCATCGATGGAGAGGGCAGTTCAGGTGCAGAGTCGGACCTGCTGCAGATATCAGAAGTCAGAGCGGCTGCAGACCTCTCAAAGATTCGGCTGCTGGGAGCAGCTATCCTGTCAAAGTCAAGGATGCTCCAGGACCCGCAGCTCGTCAGATCCAGAGGAAAGCTTGAAGAGCTCAGGATAAAAAATAACGACGAGGTAGTGATCCCGTCGTCAATGGAGAAGGGGCTTTACGGCCCGCTTTTCAAGTTCCTAGGATCCATTGCAGAGTCGTACTCACCGTACGTGACAAAGATGCATGATAAAGCCACCGTCAGAGGCGAGTTGACGCTCAGAGAGGAAATTGGCGGAGGCCAGAGAAAGGAATACTCGGTACGGATTGACGAGTTAAGATCGCATCTTGCGGACACAGAGTACGGCCAGGCAATTGCCGGCGAACTTGGACTTTAGCTCCTGCGGCACACACATACATATACACATGCACACACAAAGATAAAAATTGAGGAGCAACACAAGAATCCTCTGCTTTTGTCAAACGAGTTGTCAGATAACTGCAAGGGTGGCAACCATGTCGACTGCACCGATTGTATGTGCCGGTGCCACATCCCGGGAACCATGGAAAACCTTGCAAAGAACATAGCCAAGCTGGACCGCAAGCGACCCGGCATCGGGGAAACCCTCTAATCTTTTTTGTCGTTGTTGTTATTATTATTATCGTCAGATTTCGTCAGAGTTGTCGCTTTCAAGCTTGTCCAAGTCGATCTCTGGCTTTACCTGGAGGTTCGTCGCCTGCTCGCCCTTTGACTTCCACGCCTTGGGGTAAGTGCCCGGCTTCATGATAAGCCGCTTCATGACAAATGCTATTCCCCGCACGTTTTGCTCGATCTGCTCCT
>DATEIL010000126.1:0-4926 GCA_035279085.1 Nitrososphaera sp. | reverse complement strand
TGGAACTAGCGCCGGGCTCTCTTCCACGGGCGACCAGTTCTGGCATCAAGGTACAACTGGAATAGAAGACGAAGAGGAATCAAATGATCACTATGGCCAGTCACTCGCATCAGGTGACTTTGACAACGATGGGCGCGATGATCTGGCTGTCGGAATCCCTGACGAAGAGACAGGCGCTGCGACGGACGCTGGCGCGGTGAATATCATTTATGGCGCAGGCGCAAGCGGTCTTGGCTCAGTAGGAAATCAGCTGTGGTCCCAGGACTCCTCAGGAATTCTCGATGCAGGAGAGACAAGTGACTTCTTTGGGTTCTCTGTAGCTGCTGGAGACTTTAACGGCAACGGATTTGACGACCTTGCAATAGGCGCGCTTGAAAAAGTAGGCACCAAGGGTCTCGCAGGGGCGGTCAACGTGCTTTATGGTTCAGGCGCCGGAATAACTGCATCAGGCGACCAATTCTGGAACCAGGACAGCACCGGAGTTGAAGATACGGCAGAAGTTTCCGACCAGTTTGGCTACTCTGTCGCGACAGGCGACTTCAACAACGACGGCAAGGCTGACCTCGCCGTGGGGATACCGTTCGAAGACATTGGCGCAGGCCCCATCAACAATGCCGGCGCCACGCAGGTCTTTTACGGATCTGCGCCATCCGGGATTACTGCAAATGGAGATCAGTTCTGGCATCAGAACAGTTCTGGTGTGGAGGATTCTGCCGAAGCAAACGACAACTTTGGTTGGTCCACCGGATAGTCAGAATAGTGCTTGTAGTAGGGCTATTTCTCTCTCGGGAGTGACCTACTCTCATATTTTGTTTTATTTTTCTTTCCTTCGGGCCCGACAGAACTGCTCATAACGCGCAGGATTTGTAGCACCGAGGCTAGAGATTGCAAATTAGGTTGCAGTTTTCTCTGTTAGGATGCCGCTCTGCATTTTGGCTCATGCATCTGTCATTGTGCGTCGATTTCTTAGTTGCGAGAAGAATTTTTGACAGAACTTGAAATCTTGCATTCTCAAGTTATTGTCGGGTCAAACTTTATCATATGATTGTCAATGCCACAAAACTCGGCCCATACCTCTCATCCGGTTCTAAGAGTATTGAGTGGCGGCCACTCTTTCAATTCCTCCCTCTAGTCCGGAATTTCTGGCTCAACAAGCCTCGCCAGATTCGCAAGCGATTCTTGCCATCCCAAATAGCAAGCCTCAAGTGGAATGACAGCCGGGATTCCCTCTTGGACAATTGATAGCTCCGTTCCGACAGACACTTTCTTCAATGTGACGGTCACGAGAATCTCGCCAGGGAGATTAGGATCATCGAAATTGTCCGTGTGGCGCAGATATTCGTTGGGGACAAGCTCTTGATACACTCCCCCAAATGACGAGCTCTTGCCTGTAGTAAAATTTGTAAACGACATTTTGTACGAACCACCAACTTTGGCGTCAAACTGATGTACCTTGCAGGTAAAACCATTGGGCGGAAGCCACCTTGCCAGTGCGTCAGGTTCCAGAAACGCACGATAAATTTTCTCCGGCTTTGCAGCAATCACTCGATGGAGACGAACGGTGTTGGTTGACATGTGATCGCTTTTCAACAAATCATATCATTTAAACATTCCATATCTCTCTCTGTATGATCCGGAGAAACTCTGTCTCGCTTGCGATTTCCTTCTAATTCGAGATAAAGTCTTGATTCATCAACTTTGGGTTCAAAGGCGTCTTGCCGTCATGATAAAAAGTTCCGTCACAAATACATTCTCCAACCTGGATGTGGACAATGATCCGCCTAACTTTGGTTTGACAGTGCCGCCTTAAGCCCTTCTCCAGTTCTCCAAATGATGGAAAATCTTCAGCGATATCTTTGCCGAATAAACTGCCCCAACTATCATGGTCGAGATTACAAGGAGCGAGGTACTCGCCATCAAGGCCATGGCATTGTCAAGGGCCAGAGCGGTGACAACTGAAACTGCAATAGCAGCGACAATTCCAATGACTATCCTATAGTCTAGCCGGTTATTCCTCACCTGCCTTATCGAGACCGCGACTGGGGACAAGTAGACTGCGCCAATCAAGGATCCCGCCACTATTCCTGCCATCATGGAACCGTATTCTCCGGGAAAGATGGTATATGCCCTTTCCGCTACCTGCAACAAGCCAAGTAGGGGATAGATGCCTACTCTGACTATTTGTTGAAGCCAAGGGTTCTGCCTTTCATAGTCGGCAACTGTAGGGCTAAAGGAGTAATACCACGCGTTAAAAACGCTCATGAAACTTGCTCCAGAAGCAGTTGCAAGGATGTGGTTATCCCTGAAGCCGCGAAGGAACTGCACTTGCGGAGCCAGTTCTGAACCAAATGCAGCTGTAGCAATCAAACATCCACTGGGCGCCACGGGAGTTGGCTCGGTTGTGTTGCTCGATTCCGAACTGCCACTACCATTAGAAGTGTCAATGGCAGCTGCCGCCCCTTGCATTTCGATTCTCTTGAATATTGATTTTTCCTCCGGGTTTGAATAGATGTAATTCCAGTATTCCGTGCTGTTGAAGGTCAGCATGCTACTGCCGAGCTTGCCATCTGGAGAAACCGGCAAGAATTCCGCAATGGAAGGATAGTAAGGAGGCGAGATTTCAAAATAGGCGGGCTGACCTTTGGTCGCATTTATCGTATATTGATAATCGTAGGATGAATAGGGTTCCGAGTGAGTTATCTTTACCATTATAGCGGAGTCAGACTCTGGTAGTATGTTTGACCCATTGAGCTGAGGTGCGGGGTTGGATCTGGCGGGTCTGGCCGGGGACGCCGTGGATCCCGTCTCACCTATTGATTCATCAAAATTGTGGACAAGGTCTCGTGTCCGGATGTCGTCAAAAGCTCCATGGTTGATGAAAATCATGTCCAGATCCTTTAGCGCAACATCGGGAAAAGATTCATGGAGCTCGACTAGGTCGATTGGTTTTTTTGAGTGGATGGCCTGCATTATTTGCTGGTCAGACAGGGTTACGCTATCCTTTGTCATGTTGTAGACCTCTGAAATTGGAACCCAAAGGTCTGAAAGATCTTCCTCGCTGGCGCCGACCCTGTGCGACACATGGAAATCAGCCGCACCGTCGTGCAAGTCCCAAAGGAGTCCTGCGACTGCAAACTCTTCATCGCTCCTTATGCCAGGCCTATACTGAGCCCCCGTGGTGCCGTCGGCGTGTTTTAGCACGACGACGTTTTCGCCCCAGACCCTGATATCTTCCTCCAAGTTCCTGCCAGTCGGGTAGACTGGGCCATTGTCAAGCTGGTTGTAATGCTCTGCAATCAGCAGGGCTACAAATTCAGCGAATCCTTCTGCAAGCGAATCATTCGTGCCACCGTTATTGTAGCCAGCGTGGGGCGTGCCCCTGCCCTGTTGAAGATTGGATGAGGGATAATACATATCACGCTGAAGGTAATGCCCAAACTCGTGGTATTCCCTGTTGATGGGCGCATCGTACTGGGAAGACCTACTTGTAATCGTACATATGGTGACCGTGCCTCCCTTTGCGTCGGTCGAGTCAAGGTATGTCCCTAGAGCTCCAAATGGCGCTGTTGCAGTATAGTCAAAAAATGCGTTGTCCTTTTGCTGTCCGTTGGCGCCCTTGCATGACGCATCTTCGGAATTGTAAACGTCAACCCTGACAGGGTTCAGAGGATTTCCAACGCTGCCCTTTAGCGACTCATAATACTTCATTGTCCTGTAGCTGTTTGCATAAATCAAGCCAGCGTCACGTGCCATTGTTCCCAAGTCTCTGCCACCGGTGTTCCACTCCTCTGCCTGAGTTACTTTCAGGTGCCTGTCGGCACTTGAATAGCCATATTGAAACTCGACTTCCGCTTCAAAACCGTCAGCCGTCTTTTCCCATTTGACACAATCCTGCCCGTCGTGATCGACACAGGCTGCCTGGTAAATTGGGATGTAATTGTTGCCTGCCTTAGGACCGCTGGTCACGGCAAACTCGCTATCACCCTCGTACCAGAGTAGCGATACCACAAGCGCGCGGAAAGGTTGTGAGGCAGGGCGCTTTATTTCAAATTCATAGGTCGCATCTCCTGAGCTGGAAGCGGTGGTCTCTTTCTCGAATTCAGGCCGCGATTCACTCAGCCTGTGCACAAAGCCGCTTTCATCGGCAATCTTGTCATAATCGCCAAGGACCAGTTTTGATTCGTACAATGGCGGATTGGATCCATAGAAGGGCGGACGTGCGCCGTTAAAATCCTTGACTGTGCCGTGAATCTTGTATATGAGGTCTGGTGGGGTTATCTTGACAGTGTACTTAACAAGAGCGCCGTTCAAATACTGTCTATAGTCCTGGGATTTGACTACTCCTTTCTGAAAATCCTCCAGTTTTTCTTCAAATGGCCCAATTATCAGGGGGGCAAGGATTCTTGGTTCTTCACGCGTGGTGTCTTCGTCGTGACAGATAACACTTTCATTCCTGACATATTTCCCAATTTCAGATCCAAACTGGTCGCTACCCGGTGCCGCCATTATGCTTACATAAAGCGTACTTTCGCCAGAGACAACACCCTGCCTGACGTGGCCGGAAAATGTCGCGCTAAATGTTCCGTCTCCGCTGAGCGCCGGACATTGTTCATTTCCCTTGTGCGTGTATGTCCACTTGCCCTCTCCAGTGCCGTTGAGGAGAAGAAGCCCCGTAGACGGGTCTTCCACTAAATTCACGGTGCCTACAACACTTTCGGCTATGACGTAAAGGAGATTGTCGGTATCTGCAGTTGTCTCTACCTGCCAGACGGTGCCGACACCGCCTCCTTCGGACTGCGCTGAAACAGGGGTAGACGAAAAGGACGGCGCAAGAAGGACTAGTACAAGCGAAAGGCAGGCGATCGCCCGGAGCAAGCATCTAGGTTCCAGGAGGTGCTTGCTCTTAAACATTGCAAGCCTGCATGA
>DATEIL010000125.1:0-8447 GCA_035279085.1 Nitrososphaera sp. | reverse complement strand
GTGGAAAAAGAGTCGGAAAAGGGCCTTGACGTTACAGAAGAGGATGTCATTGTAACAAATGGGGTCTCTGAGGGCCTTGACATGACCATGGCATCAATAGTCGACCCAAACACCGAGGTGCTGATGCCCGGGCCCTACTATCCCCCGTATGCTTCATACGCAAAGTTCTATGGCGGCAAGCCAGTCGAGTTCAAGCTGCACCCCGACGGCCGGCCGGACCTTGAGGATCTCCGGTCAAAGATAACACATCGCTCCCGGGCAATGTGCATAATCAGCCCGAACAACCCGACCGGTGAGGTCTTTGACAGGAAAAGCCTCCGACAGCTTATCGACATTGCTACAGAGCACGACCTCTATGTCATCTGCGATGAAATCTATGACAAGATAGTATTTGATTCGGCGTTTACCGGTATTGGCAAGGTGGCCAAGGATGCGCCCGTGGTTCTGCTTAACGGCTTTTCAAAGGCCTACCTGATGACGGGCTGGCGCTGCGGCTACATCTGCATGAACAGCAGGTCGAAAAAGCTGGCGGGACTCCGGCAGGACATACCAAAGCTTGCACGCGTCAGGATTGCTTCGAACCTCCCTGTGCAGATTGCGGCGGTGCAGGCGCTGCGGGGCCCCCAGAGCCACATCCCACGGATGGTGGGCAAGTTGAGGGAGCGCCGCGACTATGTCGTAAAGAGGCTCAATGGAATGGGCATCCCCTGCAGAGTCCCACGGGGCGCCTTCTATGTATTCCCCGAGATAGACCTGCGGGGACGCTGGCGTGACGACCAGCACTTTGTGCAAGACCTTTTGAACAATACAGGCGTCCTGACGGTGCACGGCTCCGGCTTTGGCTCCACATACGGCGCAGGGCACTTTAGAATAGTCTACCTGCCCCCGGAGGAGATGCTGGAAAAGGCGATGGACAGGCTGGAGCGCTTTGTCCATAGTAAATAATTATAATACTAAACAGTGCTAATGTACGCGTGAGCGGAAGCAAAAAGCAAGCCTGGCAGAAGCGTGACCCCGGCCTTACGGCCAGGATGATCCTCAGCTATGCAATCCTGACTATACTGTATCTTGTGTTCCTCAGCGTCCTTGTCTATGTCGGGGTTAACTTTGTTGCAATTGCCGTCCTTGCTTCTGTCATGATACTTGCCCAGTGGTATTTTTCAGACAGAATAGTGCTGTGGAGTACCGGCGCCCATATCGTCACAAGAGAGCAGTTCCCCGAGCTCCACGACCTAGTTGAAAGAATAGTCGCAAGGAACGGCCTGCCAAAGCCAAGAATCGCTGTCGTCAACACGAGGATCCCAAACGCCTTTGCCACGGGCAAGACGCCCAAGAGCTCAATTGTCGCAGTGACGACTGGCCTGATGGACGCGCTGGAAACTGAGGAGCTGGAAGGCGTAATCGCACACGAGCTTTCGCACATAAAGAACAGAGATGTCCTTGTACTGACGCTTGCAAGCCTCTTTTCGACCGTCGCATGGTACCTAATGCAATTCAGCTTTTACGGAGGGGCCTACAGGGGCCGGGGCAGGGACAACGGCGGAGGCATGGTAATCATTATGCTACTTGCCATCGTCACCTGGTTTGTCAGCTTTTTGATAATCAGGGCGATATCGAGGTACAGAGAGTTCGTCGCAGACAGGGACGGCGCCATGATGACTGGCAAGCCGACCAAGCTGGCAAACGCGCTGCTAAAGATAAGCGGCGACATGAAGAGGATCCCTGACAGGGACCTGAGGCAGGTAGAAGGCATGAACGCGTTCTTTATCATCCCTGCACTCTCTGGAGGCACAATCGCAAGCATCTTCTCCACGCACCCGCCGGTGCAGCAGCGGATCAAAAAGCTGATGGAAATGGAGGCTGCGATGAGCTGAGTTTTTTCCGCCGGATCCGCGACAACATCAACAACAAGCGCATGCCAAAGAGCGACTCTGACATCATTTTCTCGATATCCTCTGCCCACATCACGCTTGAAACAAAGCAGGGACTCAAAGTCAGCGGGCGCTGCGCAGTTACCTTCAAGACCGTATCCGGCGCGCTATTTCACGATATGGAGCAGGACCTGAAGCGTTTCCTTGCAAGCCTCAACCCCGAGTTTGACCTTTCCTTCCGGTCCGAGACTGACCGCTACGGCTACCTCTGGATAATACTCGAGGGGAGCAGGATAGAAGACTTGCTGGCCGGCCTGACTGCCACAGGCGATACTGTGGAGGAGCGGGGCTTTTCCGACCAACTGCTGGCGGCCGTCTTTGAATTCCAAAGCGAACGTGACGGCGGGTTCGAATATTTGATTTACAATTTCAAGAGAAACAATTTTTACCCTTTTGTCCCTGGCAGGGGAAAATCAAGGGATACAGAAAAGGAGATGAAAATAATGTCAGCGATTGGCGATGAGGTGCCCTTTGAGCGCGACATGAGCCTGTGGTATCCGCTCTGGGACCTTCCGCTCAGATCTCTGGTATGACGCCTTCGCCCTTGAAGAGCCTCTTGGCCTCGTCGATTGACAGGTCTGCGCTCGGCAGTATGATGTCGGATTGAATTATTTCCTTTGGATCAAGCGGCTTGCTGTTTCTTACCACCATCTCGGTCAGCTCTGCCAGCTTTTTCCTAAACTCGCCGTCGTCAGAGCGCTCCTGGCTTACAAATTCTACTATCGAATTGTCAAGGACGTTCAGCTTTTTGAGCGTCTTGCCGTCTACTGTGAACTGGCCGTGGCCCATTATCCGCACTACCTTCCTGACGGGCGCAGCGGACGCGCTCTTTGCCTTGGCGGCCGACGCCGGCCTTCTTTTTTTAGTAATAGTCGCACTGCTCTTCCTAGAGGTTTTTCTGCCGCCCTTTGACGCTGCGGTACTAGTACTTTTCCTCCTGGTTGTCTTTAGCTTGCTTGCGCCTGCCATCTGCCTTTTTTTGCCTTTAGCGTTCGTTTTTCTCTTCATTGCTGAGCTTCTTGCTCCAACTGCTGCTTCTTCTTACGTTCCCTCTCCGACTTTAACTTTGCTAATTCTTCGTCGACGGAGGTCTGAATTGTAATATTTTCAAGTTCTCTCTCTATTTCGTCCTTGTTTGATGTATAATCCGTAAGAACGCCTGAATCTATCATCTCGTCCAGTGCCATCGACTTGGCCTTCATCTTCTCGGTCTTGTCCTCAGCCCTGTTCATGGCCATCCCGACATCGGCCATCTCCTCCGAAATGCCAGTCACGTTCTCCTTTATCTTGACAGAAGCTTCGGCTGCGGAATATTGGGCCTTTATTACCTCCTTTCTGCCCCTGAATTCCTCGACCTTTGCCGATAGGCGTTTTTCAGTCTCCTCGAGCTTTTTCTCCTCCTGCTGCATCTCGGCTATCTGCTTGTCGATCCCTTGTACCTGGATCAAGTTGGCGTTTTTGCGCTCAAGTGCCAGCTTGGCAAGATCTTCCCTGTTGGCGTCTAGCGCCCGTCTTGCCTGCTCGTCAAGCACCCTGATGTTGTCCCAGAGCTTGGCCTTTTGCATCTCCAGCCTCTTTCTAGCGGTTACTACTTCTGCAAGGCTCCGGCGCAGCTTGTTCAGCATCTCTATCTGCTTTGTATACGAATAATCGAGAGCTTCGCGTGGATCCTCGTATTTGTCCAGAAGGACATTTACCTTCTGCTTGATGACAGTCGACATCCTGTTCAAAAGTCCCATTGACAGTTCCCTCAGTATCTTTCGGGCTCTTGTTATAAAAATCTGGCTCTTTTTCTCCTACCTGTAGGACCTTCTCCAGTCCCGCTCATCGGGCGGGCCATAGTCTTCCTTCTTTTTGAAAAATCCCCAGTATAGCAAAAAGCAGCCGGCTGCAATCATTGCAATGGCAAATTTTTCATTCGTTATCTGTGCGTTGACAAAGTTGTCAAGGAACTGGGGTATGGGCTCGCCGACCACGCCTGCCGAGTGATCCAAGATCAATAGCAAGACGTTTCTGATGAGGATTATCCCCGCCATCAAAAGGAATAGCACTCCCATGGCGGACATCCAGTTCCTCCCGCGCCTGTTCCCGCTTCCTCCGATCTCCTCTTTCCAGCGCATTGCCCGTAAGACTGCTCCTCAATATAGCTTGGATTCGCGTCAGTGATAACGTTTGCGTTTTTTTGTTTCTTTGCCTGTTTGCTTGTTCGTTCGCATGCGTTATGGCCCTCTAACTAAGTCAGCTTGACACTGGGATGCTTCAGTTTGTTCCTCTTTGCCGCGTTTAGCAGCATCGGAGTAAGGATCTCCGCCTGGTATGAAAGTGCGAGCGGCCCGAGATAGACCGGCCTCAGGCCGGTTATCTCTGATGCAAGCCCTGACAGCTTTGCCACCGCCGCCGGGTCGTCTCCGCAGATAAACGTGTCAGCATCGAGGCCCTGCCCGACGTTTTTCAGCTTCACTTCAGATATGGTATGGAATGCAGATATCACCCGGGACCTCGGCCCGAGCCCGTCTGCTACCATCTCGCCGGCGTTCTTTTTGCCCTGCTCAAGTGGGATGTAGATAAAGCCGGCATCCGTCCTGGACATCGGGACGATGGGAGAAACAACCAGGCAGTCGTCTCTGACCTGACCCGCCATCTTGGAGCAGGTGTCTGCGATGTATTCGTACGGGATTGAAAGTATCAGGACATCTACGCCTTTGGCAAGGGCGTAATTGTCGTCTCCGGAGATGCTCCCGGACATGGCGGCGCCGTACGCTTCTGATGCTGTCTTTGAATACTGCTCCGCAGCCTCTTTTGCCTTCTGCGCCTCCCTGGAGCCCACAATGATGTCGTGCTTTTGAGACCATCTCAGGGCAAAACCTTCGCCCATTCCTCCCGTCCCGCCTACGATGCCTATCTTCATGTGGACGTTCACACAGTACAATCTGATATTAACTTTTTTTCAGGTTGTCCGGCTTGTCCTTAACTTTATCCTTATCTTTATCCTTGTCATTTGCCACACGAGGATCCGTCTCTTTGAGCAAGATCCACTTTTTGCTCCTAAAGAACACCACTAGGACGCCCGCGATAACTCCCATCGTTGCGACTACTATTGCAAAGCCAAGAGGTATGCTCCAGATGTTGTTAAGGTCGAGCCCATTCATGCCGTAGACGCTTGAAATGAATGTCAGTGGCAGAAGGATCGCAGAAAATATCGTGAGCGTCTTTACCGCGTCGTTCATTTGCAGTGATACGTTTGCGATATAGAGCTCCCGTGTAGAGTTTATTGTGTCCTGGTATGCTTCGACAAGCTCTATCAGCTGGTTGATGTCGTCATAGACTATCTTTAGGTACTTTATGTCCGGCTTGTCTTCGTTCACATGGATGAGAAAATTAAGTACATCGCGTATGTGCCAAAAGTGTCTTCTCAGGACGATTATCTGCATTGACACGTCGTCTAGGTATTCGAGCATCTGCCTTGTCGGCCGGTAGAGGGACCGGCGCTCGATGTTTGTGACGCTGAGCTCGATTGCGGTCAAGAGCTGCTCGTACTTATCGACAATGTTTGCGAGTATGCTGTAATAGAGCGTGTCGATCGTAGTTTCCATGATTGTCCTGCTCTTTTCCTCAAAAAGTCTGTGGGCAGCGGAGGACAGGTCAACTTGTGCGGAATGGATGGTGACAAGCCATCCTTTTCCATGGAACAGATATACGGCTTCTGTCAACAGGGTCTTTGCATCGTCGTACTTGATCTCCAAGAATATGGTAAAGATCTGGCCATCCAAAAACCGGACCTGCGGCTTTTTTGACTTGTTTGCATAGTGGTCAAGGGCCTTTTGATCCAGGCCAAACGACTGCTGCACGCTTTTCATCTCCTCCTCGCTTGGATCCGCCAGGTCGACCCAGACGTTGTAGCCATGGCGGATATCCTCCAGTGATCCATCTTTCCTCACCTCCGTCTCGTTGTATGAGACGATCATCTGCATCTGATCTGCCCGTATAGAATAAGGGGCTACATTGGCTATAACCAGAATCACCTATGAAAAAATTATTAAGCAATCATACACAAACAAAGTTTCACTCTTGCCACTGGTCATTATGATGCGGCACGGTCAGGCTGAAAACAATGTCAGCCGCACTCTTGTTGGGAGGCACATCGAAGCGCATCTCACAGAGCAGGGCAGGCAGCAGGTCGCTGAAGCCGCAAAGCAGCTAAAGTCGATCAAGATAGACAAGATCTTTGCGTCTCCAGTGATAAGGGCTGTAGAGACTGCCAAAATCGTATGCGACACACTTGGTATGGAATTCGAAATAGACGAACGGCTGTACGAAATCGAGCTTGGCAAACTGGTAGGCATGAACTATGAAGAGGTGACCACAAAATACGGGGATCTGTTCGTCCGCTTTTACACCGAAAGGGATCCCGTGCTTGAGCAATTCGGCGTGGAAGCGTTTTCCGCAGTAAAGCAGCGCGTAAAGAGCTTTCTCGATGACGCGCTGGAAAAGCACAGTGGCAGCAACATTTTGACTGTCACGCATCTTGATCCGATAAAGGCGGCGCTTGCAACGCTTCTGGACCTAAAGCCGGAGGCCCTCTACCGATGGCATATCAGAAATGCCTCAATGACAGTGCTGAAACACGAGAGCAAGGTTTACTCTCTATCCGGCGTCAACGTAATGTCTGTCCATCGCTACCCAGACGAGTAGTAAGTGGAAGAGTGGTGTAGGGGGAGTAACCAGGTGGATGGAGAAAAGCGTATCATTGGAAGACAAAGTAAGGAAAGGAAAAGAACAACAACAGCGGAAAGATACGGCAAGCGCCAAACGTCGTATTACTATATTGTATTGTACTACACTTCAGATCCCATTTTTGCAAAACATTAAATAACATCGCAAAACAGTTTGTAGCTCAAGAGATACGATGGCATCTTCGAAATTTGTCCTATCGTTAATCCCTGCTATACTTGTTGTATCCTTTCTTACAACTCAGGCCGCATCAGTGTTCGCGCAGGAATCCCCGATTATCAACCGTGTTGAAGTCTGGGGGCTATTCTACAGGCTGATGGTCATTGCATTTACTGTCGGTGCAGTCATTATGGGCGTGCTAGCATACGTGATCTTTAGGTTCCGTGAATCGAACCCAAAGAATTTTCCTAGGGAAAGAACGGAGGGTCATGCATAATGGGACACGCGACAATTGAATGGATTTACGTCGGAGTGGTAATTGCCCTCCTTGTATACGTCGGCGCCGCCTCCTGGGATGTAGAGCGGCTCCTTGATCACGCCCCTGCTGATTCTGAAGTCATCAAAGTCACGGCACAGCAGTGGTTCTGGACATTTGAGCACGAGGACGGGACGAAGGAAATCGGCGAACTCCACCTGAAAAAGAACACTCCGTATAGATTCGAGATAACATCACGGGATGTCAACCACGCATTCAACATTCCTGATCTCGTGGTCCTGATGGATGCCATCCCTGGCAGAATCAACCAGATGTGGGTCATGCCGGATACCACAGGCGAATTCCTTATCCAGTGCAGAGAGTACTGTGGATTTAGCCACTATCAGATGCGCGCCAAGCTCATCGTAGAAGAGCCGGACGACGCAGCAACCAAAGCTGCTTCGTTTAACCAAGGCCTGGAACAGTACGTGCCGGCCAGCGCATCACTTGCAAACAAGAACACAGCGGTAGTATCATAATTTCGCATTTTTATGAAAAACAAAATGCTTTTATTTGAAATGAATTCCATGACACTGCTAGTGGGGTATTAGAGTATGGTTCTTGAAGTAAAGAAACCACGTCCCATGTGGGAAATACTGTTCTCAACTCATCATACCGACGTGGGACTGCTGTACGTGATTCTGTCCTTCACCGCTTTTATGATTGGAGGCGCGCTTGCAATTGCGATCCGTACAGAATTATTCCTTCCTGGAAACCAGGGCGTCATTCCTGATCCAACAACATTCCACCGGATCTTCACAACGCACGGCACCAACATGCTGTTCCTCTGGCTTATCCCATTTGCATCCGGTATCGGCAACTACCTGATCCCTATCATGGTCAGGTACAAAGACATGGCATGGCCAAAGCTGAACGCAGTCGCCTTTTGGATGATTCCGCCAGCAATGGCCCTGGTTTGGCTCGGCATGGCCGACTTTACATGGTACGCGACCCCGCCATATTCTACCATACGAGCTCCGGGACCCGCCGCAGAAATGTGGATATTTGGACTAAAGATACTTGGCATTTCGTCGATTCTGGGAGCCATCAACTTTATCGTCACCATCCTAAAGATGAAGCATCCCGACCTGCCGATGATGAGAGCCCCATTGTTTGTCTGGGCCACGCTCATTACCTCAATCATGATTCTAGTCGCAATACCTACGTTTGCCGCGGCGCTCATTATGCTATATACCGACAGGCTGGGCATTTCCGGCTTCTTCAACCCCGCGATGGGTGGAGATCCGATCGCGTACCAGCACCTGTTCTGGTTCACGTTCCACCCTGAGGTGTACATATTCGCCATACCT
>DATEIL010000124.1:0-3842 GCA_035279085.1 Nitrososphaera sp. | reverse complement strand
CTGCAGTATGTCGCCTGAGGCGATCTGAATCCTAAACAACTTGTTCAAGAATTGGATAAAGCTGGGGCCGGCAACAATGCTCCTGGCTTCATGTTCCATTGGCTTTTTGTAGTATTTCTGCAGTGTTGCTGTTAATCCGATGTTGCTAAGTTCCTCGACTAAGTTCGACAGTTCGATGAATGTTTCATTTCTCTTGAATATTTTAACAGCAGCCACTAGAGCTCTATCTCCTACTTGGATATTGTTTGCAATTGCATATATGGCTTATTGATGATGCAAATGCTTAAGTCTGAAGCTGGAGTATGCAAAGTGTCGGTACAATGTTTCGTGAATGTCAATCCTGTGGCAAAGAATTTAGGAGCTTCACCGAAGGCGTAGTGTATTCAAGTACTGATAAAGGTGTCTTGTATTTTTGCTCAGATGCTTGTTGCAAAGATTACCTGAATAGTAACCTAGCTACAACCAAGGGTTAATGCTTCATACCTGCCATTTCATAAAAGTTGAGGAACGATCATCACCATAGCCCTTTTACAGTCAATAGGCGTATTGGCTTTGGTTACGATCTTAAGCTATTTCCAACCAATCATAACGTACCTTCTAACGTAGACGCAGCACAAGACGACGAGGAAAATGAGGGGATTCTATTTTTACTGGCGGTCAGTTAATTCATTTGGTCGTCCAGTCCCGAATATTCAATGATTTCATCCTACAAAGCTCTGCGCAAAAGTATCTTTCCGTTAGTGTTTCCAGCAATCTCATAACCCCTATTCGAATACGCAACCAACCGCTGATTATCATTTGCCTCGATTATGACACTGTCAAACCTGTTTTGAGAATTAGAAGCAACGTATGTCGATCGTTCAATTACTCCTGTACTGGGCAAAGGTATTTCCAACTTTTGCAGAGTGAGGTCTGAGGGCTCCCGAATCTCCGTGTGATCACCGGCATCATGATACATCCTAAGAAGCATTGTTTTTAATGCAGCTATCTTTTATGGCATAGGAAGACTTGCAGGATCATCCCATCCGGAGCTTAACAAGAAGTGCAATATTGACAGCTCTACTTCCTTCTTTACGTCGTCTCTTGTAACCTCGCCAGAATGCATTATTGCAAGATTGTCCATAGCTTTGAGATACATCGCTGCCATCTCCTCTTCTGTTAGTCTTAGGTACGCACTGTCGAGCCCAAACTTATGACCCATCAAAGCTTCTATCACTCCTCTATCTAATCCTGCTGAAAGGAGTCGCGTCATGAAGAATTTGCGAAAAACATGAGGATGAATAGCGTACCTTCTGCTTTCTCGATCAAGTTTGAACCTCAACTCTGCCTTTTGGCATGCGTAACTAATAATATCATAGGCAGCGCCGGTTCTCATAGGTTTTACATTTCCAAACACATAGCTATCTTTTTCAGCAATGCGGTCGCCAAGTTACTCCTTTAACAATGAAATTGCTTCATCTGATAGAAAAACGGTTCTAGTTCTCCGATTCTTTGTCTCTTTAGCCATGATGATAATTCTGCCGGGTTTAGTGTCCAAGTTTACCTGACCCACCTTTACTTTCAGTAATTCACCAATCCTTAATCCACTTGAACATAAACAAGCAACTAGGGACCTAACTTTTAAAGATGAATGGAGAAACAATTTTTGAAGTTCCTCACGCGTTGTGATCTTGTCAGAACTAACCTCATATTGCTTTGGCATCGCTACCTTAGCTCTGAACTTGTGTTCCGTGATTGATATATCGCTGTATGCCAAGAAAGCTCGAACGCCGGAAACGTACGCGTTAATTGTTTTTGGCGCTTTGTCATTTCTTGTTAGAAATGTAACCATTTTGTCAAGTGAATCATATACATCAACTCTACCATCTTTGATTGATTTCAACAATTCATCGCTACTTGCTGCCTCGCATGCTTTCGCCCATGAGTCTAAAGCGACGCGATAGAGTATTCCAGTATCACGACTGTTCCGGGATTTCCGTTCAAGAAAATCGGCGTACGACATTCGAAGCAATTAACGAGGCGTAATATTTATGGTGTATCATAGCATGGATTTTTTCGCGTATTAATTTAATTAAGCAGGCACTTCTCGCCTTTCTCGCTATATACACTATGTCCATGGAGTCTCTCTCTCTCTATTTCTTACTTTATGTGTGTGTCGTACTGGTATTATACACAGCTTTAAAGGCAATCGCGTGTTCATGATTCGAGATTAATGAGTATTATCCCGAGTATTGTTAATCCGCCACATTTTGTCGAAAAAAGGCCATGGGGACATTTTGAGCGATACACCCTCAACGAACCCTGTACTGTCAAGCTGGTATACGTTGATCCTCACAGGCGGCTGTCTTTGCAGTATCACCACAAGCGGGACGAGTTCTGGAAGGTGATAAAGGGACCTGCAGAAGTAAGATTTGGAGATTCCATAAAGGCGCTGCAGCAAGGCGAGTCTGTAATGATTCCCAGAAAAACGGTTCACAGGCTAGGTGGACTAGACGACGAGGTTGTGATCCTGGAAATCTCATTTGGACAATTCGACGAAGCCGACATAGTACGCCTTGAGGATGACCATCGCAGGCAAGTGGAAGGAACCATGATGCCGGTACCAGAACTACACTAGCGACTTATTGAAAGCATGAAGCCAAGTTGAGAGAGAAAGAGAGGCATAGACACAAACATGAGAATCCTCTGGTATAACTGGCGGGACATCAAAAACCCCGACGCTGGCGGCGCCGAAGTATTCACACATGAAGTCTGCAAGCGGCTCGTGAAAAAGGACGGAATAGATTCTGTTACCCTTTTTGCCGCAAGTTATCCTGGATGCAAGAAGGAAGAAGAGATGGTAGACGGCGTCAGAATCGTCAGGGCAGGTAGCAAGTACGGAGTCTATGGCAAGGCCAGGGAGTTCTATAAGCAGAACAAGGACGACTTTGACATTGTAATTGACGAGATAAACACAAAGCCGTTCAACACACCTTCCTTTGTGCGTGATGATGACAAGCCACTTATCGCCCTAATTCACCAGCTGGCCAGAGAGTTCTGGTTCTACGAGACTTCATTTCCAGTCAACGTCCTGGGATACTATTTTCTAGAGAAGCACTGGCTGTCCAGGTATCGCAATATCCCCACAATGACAGTGTCGCATTCAACAGAGGAAGATCTGAAGAACTGGGGATTTACAAACGTGCGGGTAGTTCCAGAAGGGCTTTCATTTGCTCCACTCCAGCTCTTGCCAGAGAAGGAAGTCAGGCCGACTGTAATATTTGTGGGCAGGCTAAAGAAGGCAAAAAAGCCGGACGAGGCACTGAGAGCATTCAAGATAATTAAAGACGAGATACCAGACGCCCGGATGTGGATTGTGGGAAGTGGCTATATGGAAAATGAATTGAGGGCAATGGCAAGCAAGATGTTTCCCGACAATGGTTCAAAAGATGCCATCACCATCTTTGGCAAGCAGCCGCAGCAGAGAAAGCTGGAGCTCTTGTCAAAGGCCCATGTTATTCTGGTTCCCGGCGTTAGAGAGGGATGGGGCCTGGTAGTAACCGAGGCAAATGCGATGGGCACGCCGGCAGTCGCATATGATGTTCCGGGCCTGAGGGACTCTGTTATCGACGGCGTCACAGGAACGCTGGTTGAAAGCGAGGACTATATTGGATTGGGCATTGAGGCAATAGAGCTCTTGAAGGACCATCTGAAGCGCAAGACTTACACCAAAAATGCCCTGCAGGATTCCAAACACTTTGATTGGAATACTACCACTGAACACGTCCTAGAATTTATCCAGTCTGTTGCAACCCGTAAGAAAAAGGTGGCAGCAACCGCCGGCGACGGTAAGACCAGCGTCG
>DATEIL010000123.1:0-3778 GCA_035279085.1 Nitrososphaera sp. | reverse complement strand
AGTGATATCGGGCCTGATGCCTTTGTCAATGCCTCTTGACCTGCAACAGCGGTGTCTAGGTCATAGCCGTCGCTCAGGTCAAAATTGGTCTCCCATCTCAGCTCTTTCTGGGTGTTTGTTGCACTTGCATCTGCCGTGTTGTAATACCACTGGCTTAGAGGAACTGACTGACCTCTGATTGTGATTGTCTGAATTGATACTACCTTACCACCCGTGTTCTGGATGACGAAACCAGCGACAGAGTCTGTTCCTGTGCCATTGGCCCCTACCCATATGTGCGAGTTTGATACCTGTATTGCTTCGTTTTCGGTATTGGTCTGGAACAGCGAACCCCCAAAGAAAATAACTCCTGCGCCCAGTACGACTGAGGCGATGAGGATAATGAGGGTCGTAATTACGTTCCCAATACCTCTGCGCTTCTGGAACTTGAATTCCATGTTACTTTGCATAAAAGCTGGGTATCGATAAGAGAACTACTGTGTACACGAGAGCTACAAATGGGTCCAAAAACTGTAGTAAATGCCACTTACACACAAAGCATGATATCCAAAAATTCATGCATTCTCCTCGTAAATGGTAGAAGACGTGCAGATCCTAGAAGAGGGGATCCGTGAGCAGAAAAAGGGCGGAGACCTACTGGCGGACATTGACAATGTCGTTGACAAGGCTCTCCAGATATACGAGCTTACTTCGAAGGAAAGCGAGATCATTGCGTCCATTGGATCATCGATTAGCATGTTGCTCAACACGCTAAAGGTTTCTTTGTCACTCTCACCTGCAGTCTTTCATGCGGACTTTGCGGGAATAAAGAGCGCGATTCTTAACAATAATGCCGAAGTAATCATCCTGCAATCGACCGGGAACATTATCACCAAAAAATTCGCCGACCTGAACAGCGGCCAGGTGATGCGCCTGCTGGAGGAAATCATACCCAAGCTGGACCAGAGCGCGGACGAAAAGAAGACAGAGGCCACGGACAAGATAGGCACGCTGAAGAAAGTCGCAAAACAGATGCAGCGGGTAAAGGTCCAGATGAAGGCCAAGGACGAGCCAGAATCGGAGGGCGACGAGTAACAACATGTCAGGTTCAGCAGGCATCCAGATCCTCTCGTTTGACAATTTTGGCGCATTGGAGGCCCATCTCAGGATCCTGAGAGCAAAATACAGCGACATGATAAAGAGCTATGAAGAAACACTCGGATTCATCTTGAGGGACACCAGGCCGAGCACGATAAAGAACCAGCAGCTCCAGGAGAAGTGGTCCGAGGAGATGCAGCAGGCCCTTGATGCCCGGGTGGACGCAAAGCCGGGGATGGGCAAAAAGGATGATGGCGGAGGAAAGAAAATGTTTGGCGGCGGCAAGGGCAAAGGCGGTCCATCACTTGGTGAATGGGTCGCACTCGACCCAATGTCGATATTCGTGGGTCCAAAGAACAAGGGCATGGCGGAAATCTACTTTGACACAATCAATATGCTCCAGGAAAATGTGGGCAAGTTAAACCTGGCCCTGTCGATCTGCGGCGCAGTCAAGGCAAAGGCCGCAATGTCAGGAAATACTTCGCTCTTGGTGGCATTTGTCAATGACGTCCCGACAAAGATAGTGCTGAGGTCATCCGAAGAGACCCAGGTGAAAAAATACGCAATGTCATTCAGCTTTGCTGTTCCAAGCATGCCACCAGCAGCAAAGACAGTAAACTAAATTTTTTCTTTCGCACCATCTGGAGAGACAAACGTCAAGTCTCTACGAAATTCTTATTTCTAATTATTTAACCACAACAACAAAAGCACATGCTTCAAAGAAGATGAAAAATAAGAAGAAGAAAAACAGGATAGGCTAGGCCGCGGGCTTGTCTACTACTTCCACAGCCTTTGGCTTTGTGATAACGGACTTGTCCTGAGTCGTCATCCTGGCAGGCGCAGATTTCATCATGGGGGGCCTTGGAATGGCTGGCTTTGCAGCCGCGGGCTTGGCTTCGCTCTTTTCATGCGGCGTTTCGGTCTGGATTTCCTGCCTTACTTGTATCGGTTCGTTTGTGACCATGTCGGTAAGTAGCGCAACGGACTGCGGAAATGCCGAAGAGGTCATGCCTGCTAGCATGAACATGGCAGGATAGAGCTTTTGGTAGAGTATGTCAAGTATCTTGGGGACGCGTGAATTCTTGCTCGTCTCCATTATGGATTCAAAGTCTGCAGCAGTGCCTGTCACGACGCACAGGCCGCGGAACTCGTACGTCACTACTCCTTTCGTGTCATTCAGAGTTAGCAGAAAAGAGACCAGGAGCTTGTTGTCCTTCCTTGAGTCCTCGTCCAGCTTGGTATAAACCTGGAAATGGCTTGGTAGCATTGCCGGCTGGCTGCCGCTCTTGTCGTCTTCTGCATTTCTCTTTCTTGAAGCAAATACGCTGTTTAAGGTGACTTCTACCTGAAATCCTGAACTAGCTTGCGATGACAATATCGTCAGATACCGGTACCGACGAAAAATGACTATGCGTGTAGAGCAAGCTACACACGAAGCGATTTTTATTCTCAGACTTTCACTTACCTCGAGAGAGGCAGGGGAAATAGAGCAATGGATTATACCGGCAAGGATTCTATTCTGGGTACTCAGGCGTCTAACAAAGTCATCACGCGACTACGGACATTTAACCAGCAGTCAAAGATCACGGTGCAGATGTCGCGCCTGAAATCCTACGAGTCACCACTGAGAAAAGAATACAACGTCGAAAAATATGACCTCTCTGCAAACCATGTATTCCAGGAGCCTTCATCAGAACTCATTCCCAAAAATACTCCCCTCTATGTGGACAAGGGCGAGAATTACGTTGAAAGGATAATGCGTGCGTTGCACCATTTCAAGCAGTGCGCGCTTATAGGGCCTAGCGGCACAGGCAAGACTCACATTGTATACCTAGTCGCGGAAATTGCAGGACTTCCACTCTGGGAAATTAACTGTGGCCTTCAGACTACTTCATTTGACATGTTTGGAAGGTACATCGGTCTTGGAAAGGAAAACTGGATTGACGGCCAGATAGTCTCCTGGTGCCGGCAGGGTGGAATCCTGTACCTGGACGAGGCCAACATGATGAAGCAGGACGTCGCTACCCGACTGAACCCGCTGCTTGATACCAGAGGTCACATCGTCCTAAACGAGAAAGACAACGAGCTAATCCCTCGTCACCCGTTGGGATTTGTCATAATAAGCATGAACCCATTCTCGGTAGAATTCTCTGGAACCAAGCCGCTAAACGCTGCTTTTCGCAGAAGGCTGTCGGTCTGGGTGAATTTTGACTATCTCAGCGTCGGAACTAGAGTTAGCGAGAATGAAGTGGAGTTGATTGAAAAGAGGGGCGGCGTGAGCAGGGATATAGCGATGATCATGGTCAGAGTAGCAGGCCAGCTGAGGGCAAGCTACAAGAAAGGCGACCTGCCTTACGGGCCATCGGTCGGAGACCTCATAAACTGGGCGACTCTGACTGCGGACGGCATGGAAGTGCAAAAGGCGGCTGAGGAGACAATCATCTCTACTACAAGTGATGAGATGGCGACACAGGAAGTGGTCAGGAGGATTATCCGGGCCGCCGTAAGCCCTGCGCTTGCGCAACAGACGCAACAGCAACAAGAACCGCAGCAGGATGCCGAGTCGCTTGCTTAATGAACTCTTTTTATTCAATAGTCTACAACAAGTTTACAGAGCTCCAGATCTCTCAACTTGACAGCGCACGGTTTGCATACCCTGCAGACGGCAAGGTACCGTTTCTCAGGACTGGCAGGCAGCTCT
>DATEIL010000122.1:0-4465 GCA_035279085.1 Nitrososphaera sp. | reverse complement strand
AACACTGTTATGCAGCAAGTTTGGAAGTGTCAACTGCAGCTGCTTGAACTTTAATTCAACATCTGCCATCTGTTGCTCCGACTTTCCCAACCCGCTGCTCACTGTCTTCATTTCCTCAAGCTCTGAACTGACTTCCTGTTTGGCCTTCTTTTTGGTTGCGACCGCCTCTGAAAGGATGTTCTTTTTCTTTCGCAATTCTTGTGTCTGGACAATAAGTTCGCGCCTTCTCCGATCAAGTTCGAGCAGGCTTTCCAGCGGAAAGTCTTGCATGTTGCGCCTGACGAGCATTTCCTTGATTGCACCAGGATTTTCTTTGAGTAATCTTGGGTCAAGCATTACTTTTGCATCACTTTCTGGCAGACGGAGATGTGTTCTAGGATCTCGTCAAGTGTGCTTACCACGACTTCGGCAGGAAGACGAGTTCCTTGGACTTTGATGAATAACTTGGGACCTCTTGCAAGCATTTTCAGGGACAAGCCTTCAGGCAGATTAACATTGTCTGGTATTAATGCATTAAGAACAGTCTTTGCCATGTCTCGGTCGCCAAATTCAATCCTTGCAGAAACTGAGACGTCAGGATGCTGTAGCATATTGAGGATCATTTGTTGCCGCCTTTACGCCTGCAATGAACGTCTCTAGAACTGCGGAAGGGATCCTGCATCCGGCAGCCGCGGAATGGCCGCCGCCTGTTCCGCCACAAGCCTCAGCCACCTGTCGCATTATCATGCCAAGGTTTGGTGTCAGATGAGTTCCGGCCTTCCTTGAAGAAAACTTGTACGTGCCATCGCTTGCCAGGGTTCTCACGAAAACCAGTCTTCCCGCTAACGATGGAGACCCGCTTAGAAGTGAAGAAACCGCCCCAAGCATGTCCTCTGCGACCAAGCCTTCGCCGTTGACAAAGATATTTTGCCCATCGTCTGCCATTCTCCACTTGTCTGCAAACATCGTGCCGATATAGTTGCGCAGGGTAATTCGATAGGTATTCAAGATGTCTTCGCCTGCATTTAACATGTCGTTTCTATCGCCCATGCAAATAGCAATGCCAACTCCGGATCTTCCGATTCTACCGCACGCGTTAAGCATGGTGGAAAACCCGCGTGCGTCTCTGAGCTGGCTCCGCGCCTCTTCGCTGGTAAGAGTATAGACGTAGCCGATTAGACCGTTTATCACGCCGCCATCGACCTTGCCGGATGTCGCAATGTATTTCGCAACTGCATCTAGGATGGTGCTTTTTTCCTCCAACGAAAACTCTGCCAAGACTCTCCACCGGCCACCATCTTTGAGCCTTATTCCAGCATCCTTGAGAACTGCGTGACACGCCTCCCTGTTCCAAGTGAGTCCCTCAATGAAAGGGTCTGAGGTAAATGCAAGAGCCTCGTGAAGAGGGCGGGTTTCCCTACCAGTTAGCATGATGTCTAGGTCGACATTAACAAGCGCCTGTGCCTCGGCGATTTTCAGGATTTCACTATTCACGCCGACGAACGACTTTTTATCACCTTGGTCCTGACGGTCACCTACCGCAGAAACTACTGCGAGCCGCGACAGATCGCGGTTGCCCTTGTCGATGCTGTCGGCAACAAGAAACGCCATTCCGCCCGCAGAGACGTCCTTTCCCCCATCCAACCCGTATTTCCACGCGTTCAGAATCTGGCAACTATCGTCTGTGAGCACTTCTTCCTCTGGTATTTGGTGGTGGTCTATTATCACCCACTTGTCTTCAAGGGCTTTTCTAAGTTCGGCTGCCCATCCGCCTCCAAGATCTGTGATGATATAAAAGTCCCGGGCGTCTGCCTTCATTGATGCAATTTCAGATATGTTCATGTCAGAGATGGTGCGGACACTAAACCTTGCACCAAGCCGCATGAGCGCGGAGGCAATGATGCTGCCAGAAGTGATGCCGTCGGCATCGATGTGGGTTACTACGGAAATCTCGCTGCCGCTTTCAACCGTCGCCTTGATTTTTTCAGAAACGTGCCTTAGAGCTTCGCTCAGCTTTTCGCGGGAGCTCATCTTACTCCAGCTGAGCAATCACTGCGGCGTACTTCCAGTTCTGTGGCAATCTGCCCTTCCGCTTGTAATATTTTGATAGTCGGTGAATTTTTGCTTCGACTAGTTCCAATGACCTGACGTTGCGGTGATCACTATTGTGTGTCTTAAGATGCTTCTGAAGGCCAAGAGCTTTTGTAACCAACTTTTCCAGATCTTCAGGCATCTCCGGCTTGATATTGTTGTCCACTAGTATCTCCGTAAGACTCTTCCCAACAATTGGCTTGACTAGAGGGATGGCATGATGATCGCGGAGGTTGAGCCCTATTTCGCTTGGACTGAGACCATCCTTTGATAGTTTTACAACCAGACTGGAAACTTGCTCCTGGCTCTGATTAAGCCAAGAGGGAGTTGACTTTGAAGTAGGACGAGTAGAGTGTGATTTCCCATGAGTGTGAACATGAATGCGAGCCATGTTATGAGGGTATGAAAAATATTAGCCTTAAATATCATTCGGTAGTGAACGACAATCCAATGCGGCAACGCTTCCTAGCACCACCCTATGAATGAAATCCAAAGGCATGCCAGACACAGTAGTCTAATTATCCATATGTCGAGAAAGCTTTAAGAAATTTTGACCCGTAAAAATAATGTCAGTCAGCCGGTGAGCACTGCAAACGCGGGGTACATACTTTTTAAACAAAGCCGGTGAGCTCATAAAAGTTAAATATTAGATTTCAAAAGGTTAGGTGGTATGAATAAGCCTATTACAGTAGCTCTAGCTGCTGTAGCAGTACTGACAGCGGTCTATGCGACGGCGGTGCCAACGCCGGCTATGGCGCAATATGGGGTAGGAGGAAACCCAACTACGGGCGCGACCCCGGCTCAACTCGAAGAGTGTGCGAACCTTGGTATTGATAGATCAATCTGTACCGAGAATGCAATTCTGGCAAAGCACAGATTGACCCAAGCTCAGTCAAACCCATCAACGGGCTCTGGAACACCAATGTTGTCAACTGATACAGGTCAGATGATAGCATTCATTGGTATCTTGGGTGCAATATTTGGTGGCGTGGCTGCAGCCTTCTTCTTCAAAGGAAGAGGTTCAAAACCAGTAACGACCTAAACCACCTCTTCACTTTTTGTTTTTATTCTTTCTCATAATTTTTCGGCTGATTCTCTCAGAAGCTTCTGCTATTCGTGTGCTAGTCATTATGCGCGCAATCGGACCAGCCAGCAGAAGTAATGCCCTCGTGTGCATACGAGGGAGCATGGCGCGCTAACCAAAATGTATATATCTTTGGATTATGGTGCTTAGGTTAATGGTCTTAGCACCTCTAATTGGGCAGATAGGTCCGGCGTATGACCCGCTGTTCTTCGACGTCATGGTTTACATCTTCGGAACCATGCTGTTCGCAGTTTTCCTGCTGGGTGTCATCGCCTTCTGGCTGAGAAGAAAGGGTCTTGGCGGAGGGTCAGCAAAGGAAAAGTGGGCTCAAGAGCTGGAAAGATACTTTGAACGTGAACAGATCGGTTTAATTCCAGACGAAAAGCATCACTGGTAAAAACCCGGGGCTTCGGGCCCTTTTATCTTATTTTCTTTTGGTCTTTTTAGCACACTCAATTTTGAATAGTCTCATCAGGAACTTCTTTGGGGCTTGCAATATGACTTTATGATATCGCAGATTGTGTCGATCCCATTGACTCTTTCAGCTTCCCCCTGGAGCTCGCGTGCCCTTACGGAGTATTTAGTTTCGGCCAGTAATTCCTTTATCGATGCGGCAAGCTTTTCGGCCGTCAGAAGCTTGGGATTGAGCATTATTCCCATTCCGATTTCAGCAATCTTTGTAGAATTGCCAAGCTGTTCACTATGATTTTCTATCGGAACAGTCACCACTGGCTTGCCGAAAAGTATTGCATGTGAAAGGGCTACATGGCCTCCCCTCACGACTGCGAGCTGACACATTGCAAATACTTCATCGCGCACGGGGCACCACTCATAATGCCAGATGTGCGAGCCCACTCTCGCAGGCACTGTGCTGCCTCCAGGCTTGCCCTCTGAAATGATGAACTGAATCCCGAGATCATGTAAAAGTTTGGCAGCATTCAGACCAAGTCTTGTCAAAGATGCTCTAGTCTGCGACGGTCCACTTATGTGGATAAAAACCAGCGGCCGAGATCTGTCAATTCCAAGCGAGAACGCAACAGCATCCAAACTCTGGGAGCTAATCTGATGCTTTGGCGAGGCAAAACCGACGTACTCTAGTCTTCTGCTCGCGGAGCCTGTTCCCCATACGTTGTGCCAGGACAGGGTGTTGGGCGGAGGCAAATCCGGCACCAGTACCCTCTCTGCAAGAGTCCACATCGATCCAAGGAATTCTCCAACCATGTTCTCAAAAAGCCTAGATATTGCAAAATCGCGCAGCCGAGGCGATAAAAGTAACTTGAGTTGATTTAGAACTACAATGCACGGAATTCC
>DATEIL010000121.1:0-13035 GCA_035279085.1 Nitrososphaera sp. | reverse complement strand
CGGTAAGAGATTCACATACGCATCTATAAAAGAGCATAAGGAACAAGCAGTCGCCAGTTCTTTTTCCACCGCTGACACAAGCCGTGATTTTGCTTTTGAGGGGCCACAGCGGCAAGATCATATCCTTTATGCGCAACATTTTAGAAGATGCCGGTATCCAGCAATTTTGTACAAGTTGGAAATAACCGAGTCGCTTAAAGCTGGTCTATCCGAGCTCTATTTCCGAGAAGAGTGCAGCCAGAAAGGCTGGGCATTTGCATTGCCTCAACGCATTTGCAATGACATCAGTGTCAGCAGCAACAACACCAACACCAACCATTTGGTGCCGTTTCGGAACAGAAATCAAGAGATTAGAATCCGGGTCATGCAACAACTGGTGTCTGAAATCAAAGAATTCAGCCAGCCATCAAGCCGCCCGCCCTATTCCTCTATATTCAGTTATCTTGTTTGCAAGGTCGGCCGGACGGCACACCAAGATCCAATTCTGGCTAATCCTTCTGCTCTTTGCTGGGTTCAAATCAGAAAAGGACGAGAGCTGTCTTTCTCAGATCAGCAGATTGATGCGCTGGCAAGGATGAAACTGCCGCTTGTGCTCTTTTATGTGCGAGATGTGCTTGCGGCGCCGAGGAATGTGGAAGTCATTTGGGACAGCAGGTCAGGAACAGAGTGGCTTGATATGCTTGACGACCTCAAGGAGCAGGAAGAGTACGACGATGAATATTTCTGACGCGCGCCGGCATATGCCTTATTTTTTTGCCCTGCACTGGCCTTCTTCTTCATCATCATCCTTTCATGAATCCAAACACAAATCCAGCGGCAAAGGTGCCTGTGAATGGGATGCCAAAGTTGACAAGGGCATTTGCCAGCTGGTCGCCGGCTCCTGAGGCCTGTCCCGTAACATTTCCGACTCCTGTCGTTACGTTTGATGCCTGCGATGCGAGTTTATCCCAGTTTACAACAATGATTCCCTGATAGCCAAGGTATGCCATCGCCGCCACAAAGAGGCCCACGAGAATCATTGTTATCTTTACGACCTTTTTGACTGCATAGCCTATGAGAAAGCCGGCGACTCCACCAAACCCCACAGATGACGCAATAAATCCAGGGTCGAAATTCATGAAGCGCTAATCATTTTGTTTTGCAATCACTGCCGTTAATATCTTACCGAGGTATTATTGTTAGACCTTGAGGAGAGAAAGAATCTTTCCATGCAGGCAGAAGCTCCAACGCGCATGCATCATGGAGAAAAAAAGACAAAATTTTGGTGAATTCCGATTGCTCATTTCCTGAATAATGCATGGTGTAGGCGTACGTGTGTTTTTTTGTCGGCGGCACTCTTGGCATTGCTGGAAAAAAATTCTACAAGGCGGATCCTGCTAGCATGTAGGGGTCGTGACCACAGAAACCTTGGCAAAGCTCATAGAACGCAAAAAAATTCGGCCGAGGTAGACAGCAAGAGAGAGAAGAGAGCAGCAAGTTAATGATGCTGAAGCCGATGATGCGGAACAAGTGAAAGAAGAGGCGCTCCTTCTCTTTCTCTTCCTCTCGATATTGTCGAGAGCGCGAATCAGGGAGCCTGATGGCCGCTTTGCCTGCCGCGTGACCGGCGCTGCCTGTAATAGTACGGATGGGTGACGCCTTTCTTGACAGTTCTGGCGGCATGCCTCGTATACCTAGTCGCAGTCTGGCCCAGCATCTTGTTGGAGACTACTATGGTATTCATCATGGAAGATGCCGCTGCCTGAACTGTTCTCTCGGCGTACATTTCCTGGACCTGAAAGATCATGGCACTTATCCTGCCAAAAAAGAAGATTCCGACCTTGAGGACAAAGAATTTTTTGGCCCCTATCGCAAGGGCGACAACCCGCTCAGGTCGTTTCGGCCTTGCCTGCCCAATTGCGCCTGCAATGGTCACCTGGGTGCTCTCAAGGGCCATCATCAGCTTGATGGCAATCATGCTAAACGCTATACCGATGACTTCGACCATGCTCCCGTTTGCCATCAGAGGAAACCCCTAGTTACCGACATATGCAGTCCCTGTTGTGGAAAAATTTCCAGTGATGCACATTTAATTTACCAAGCTAAATTTGTTAGATCTCTGCTCTGGATGATTTTAACTATGGTAAAGGTATCAAGACATGTACATACATGTACATACATGCATACATGCATGCACCTTGTACATCCGCCGGAACAACTGAGAGAAAATGCGTTCAGGTTAAATATCATACAGGTGCTTTTGTGTGACGATCCCCCGCGTGATCGAGCAAAAGAAGCACGGTATTCTCACGCCATATTCCCTGCTGATTCTTGCCGTCCCACTAGCCGCGCTCGCCGCTGCTCTATCAATCGGAAGCCTCCTTGCCCTCAACTACGTCCACATTCTAATGGGAGGCACCTGGACTGGAATCGACCTGTTCATGGGAATTGTGATGAGCCGGGTCCTGAAGGGCCTTGATCCGGGAGCAAGGATCCAAGTCATCAAAAAGCTGGTGCCTGTCATGCTCTTTCTGATGCCCTCACTTGCCACTGCAGCAATTACATCTGGAATAACACTTGCCCAAAAGATGGGACTGCTGACGCTTCAGTCTCCGACCATAATCGCCGCGATAGTGATTGTCATAATACTCTCGGTCCAGGGCTTTGGCATGATAATGCCAACTGAAATCCGGGTATTTCTAGAGGTGCGCAAGAAAGAGCCTGACAGGGACAAGCTGATCCGGTGGGGCATGAGAAATGTAAAGCTGGCAGGGAGCCAGGGTGTATTTCAAGTCGCTCTGATTTTCGTAATGGCAAACCTCGCATTCGGACTTCTGTGGATCTAGTGCCAAGCATGGTTTACAAAACCCTCTGTGTCCTAGGTACATTGCAACTACCGATATGCTCAGCAAAGCCGGCATGATGAGTTTTGCAATAGGTGTGATAATGCTTTTCGGAGAGCACTATCTTACCCCAGCGCTGGGCCGGCTTGCGGCTTTTATTGCTGATGGCACTGAGAGCCAGACTGCAAACGAGTTTGTGCTGGGCTTGTACCTGGTAGTCCAGGGCGGCGGGCTGGCGCTCATTGTTGCCGGAGCCATAATGTTCATTGTCGGCAGGACAAGGGAAAGAGTGCCGGCAAGTTCTTGACCTTCTTGGTCAGACGCCGAAATGAGTCATCCGGTGGGTCTGCAGCTCGGCCTCATACGGAGTAAAAAAGCCGCAGATCTCACACGTTGCCATTTCCATCTCGGATGGGTGCAGTATCCTGCCGATGGTCAGGACATCGCCAAATTCAATAACATCGTAGTCATTGAACTTGTCCTTATTTTCACGCAAAAAGTTCTGGAGGATCCACTTTACCATTTCCTTTGGGACCATAGACTTTGAGTCAACCCTGATCTCGTTGCCTTGTAGCGTGATTAGCTGCCTGTCAGGCCGGAGTCCTCCGCCTTCTTTGAACATTCGCTGCCTCTCAAGGCCCAAAATGAGATATTCATAGACTTCAGGCGCAAATTCTTCGTTGTCAGAGATGCATGTTACAAGAAGAATCTCTGGCTCCAATGTCATGCATACATTGTCAAACGCTCGAGGGCTATTAGGCTTGTCACAGATTGGGCGAGTGGGTTTGTGTATGTGTATGTGTGTTTTTTTATGCCCGGCTTCCAGTGATCTTTTTACCGCTCGAAAATTGGAACAAAAAAAGAAAATCGCGGCGGTGGCAGTAGTAGTAGTCGTTCCGCCACCGGGCAGATTATCTTACTATTTTATAGTCTATTATTAATCCGCCCAGTCTGCCTGCTCCTCTAGGGTCGATGCCACATCCATCCAGTCAGGCGATGCATACAGGTAGCCTACTTCATCACTCAGCGTCTCAAAAGCTGCTTCCGATGCCTCTCCGCCGTGTCCAATGGCTCCAAGTTTTTCCTCAGAGATCCCGTTCGACTCTATCCCTGTTGCTGGCAGCCCATAGTTTTCATAGACCATGATAATGTCTGCAGCATCTTCGTACGAGTCTGGCACTGGCGCGCCGGGGTTGAGTATTACCATGCCTTCTGAATTATCGTACAGCTCCTGATAATAGCTCTCGGCCGACGGGCTCACTTCGTCAAAAAACACGCCGTCAGTGCCGTACCAATCGTAGTATCTGTCCGCCTCTTCTTCTACGATGTCCTGGCTCCTGCCTGCATACGCAGTACTCACATAGCCGACGACTTCGACGCCTGCATCTTGCAAGTCGTCAATGACGTCCGACCAGTATGAATCCCTTTCACTCCCCGGACCATTTGATGGGTTGATTACAACGATAAGCTCCGTTCCGGGGTTGTCATTTTTTGCATCAATGATTTTGTCGAAATGCGCTGCCCTGCCATACACAGGAATGACAAGGCCATTTCCATCGTCTGCGTAGGCTGCATTATCCTGCCGGCCAAGCGCCCCTCCAATAGAAAAGATAGCAGAGGACGCGGCTATCGCGACAAGAGCAATGCCTGCGAGGCGAGTCGCGCGTGTTGCTGCTGTGCTTGTTTTTGTCGTCTTTGCTACTGTTGGCGAAATGTTTCCACGGTATATTCGCATCGCTTGCAGGCTATCGGCCGACAACTTTTATCATTATTGGAAGCATCGGCAGCAATTTTGTGTCGATACTGTTAAAGGGAATGCCTACTTCCGGACTAGTTTCTCTCAGATGCGGCGGGTCAAATAACATACTCACGCACACATGCGTCTGGCAGGCGCCAAAGTGTCCAGAAACCGGATTGAATCTGAACTGTTGTACATAATACGGCTAGCTATTGAAATAGCTCTTTTCTTAAATAAGCCTGGTAGCAAGCATCACCGTGGCCAACGAGATCATATCTGCCATTGTTTTCATAATCGGCCTTGTCGTATCTACCGTCATAATCTACATTGTAACAAAACTATTCGGCCAGAAGGAGGGAATAGGAAGGGCATTTGTCACCGCGATAATAGGGACTATTGCGTATTCAATCGTGTATTTCCTCCTGGGCAACGGATGGCTGGCCGCAATTGTCGGCGGAATCGTGTGGCTCATAGCCCTGAGAGCGCTGTACGGAATGGGATGGCTCAAGGCCCTGGTTGTCGCAGTGATAATCTGGATCGCAGCAACAATCGTCGGGCTCTTGCTTCCAACCGTTCCTGGGCCCCTTTAGGTCACCGGATCCTTGAATTCCATATGGTCTTGGTTTGGCAACAGCGCGCACACGTGCGGCAGGTTCTAATTGCTGCCAGTCAAGATAGTTAGTATCGTGGCAGAGTGCAAGCACTGGGCCTGCAATTTGACAGACAGCAGATGCGTCGGCTGCGGGGAGCGCATATGCCCATCGTGCCTGAAAGAGCCCGAACAGTGCAGATGTGAAAACAATCATGAGTGCTGCCAGTCATAGAGATTGGGTACAAAATATGCCGCAGGAGCGCACTGACAGCCGTGATAGTGCCATGTCAACGCATATGCACACACATGTGTGTGGCTTTTTAGCGGCCGGCCTTGAACTCCGAAACTACCTGTGGGATGCCAGACCTGAATGAGGGGTACTGGAGCTGGTAGATCTTTGAGATTTTTTCATTCGATGCCCTTGCATTCCTCGTGAGCATATTGATAAGATCTGAACCCACCGCGGCCTTTGCAAGAAACAGCGGAACTGACCCCGGGTGCTTCTTGCCAAACTGGTCCGCAATGTAGTTGACGAATTCTCTGAATGGCGCCGGCTCTGAATCTGAGGCGATAAATGATTCAGCTTTTGGAGACGGGTTCTTTTTTGCGGCCACCGCCAGCAGGATATTGGCTGCATCCTCACGATGTATGAAATTGACATGGTAGTCGCCGGAACCCGGAATTCTGAACTTGCCTTTGCTTATCTGCTCCAGAAATATGCGCCTGAAGCTGCCAGAGTTGGCATAGACGATGTCTGGAAAATAGACAACAGTAAGATTAATCCCGCTTTTCTCACAGTTCTCACGAAGAAATTCTTCAGCCTCGAGCCTGATCTTTATGTATTCCATCCCGCTGCCCTTTGGCGTTTCTTCATTGATCACGACGATATTTGATGAACCGGATAAATCACCTGATGCAGTAGCAGTAGTAGTTGTTGTAGTAGGATCAAATACAGCCACACCAGAGGCATAAACAAAATGCTTTGCCCTGTCAGAGACGGCGTGGAAAAGATTCTTTGTGCCATCCAAATTAACTGCCCTGAGCATTTTCCCATTAGCCTTACTCTCTGGAGTCACGGCAGCCAGATGATAGACGACATCTATCATGCTGTCAAGTCCTGCACCAGAATCCTTCTCGTCAAAATTCAGAGTCACAGGTTCTGTCAAGTCACCTGTGACAAATGTAAGATGAGGCCTGTTATCGGCTGCTTGGTCTGCATAAGAATTGGGTGATGATGACCCTGGAGCGCTCCGAGCCCTGACCAGAGCCAATATTTCAAACCCATCTTGGCTAGGTTCGGCAGTCTCTGATAGCAACAGCTGCACGAGCCTGGAGCCTATGAAGCCAGACGCCCCAGTTACGAGGACTCTTGAAAAGTCTGCTATCAACCTCTTGTCCAGTAGATTGCATTAGAGTGAGACAAGAAAAAAACTTTTCCTGCATTTTCCTCCTGCCGAAACTCTCTCACTCTCTCAGGCAGACTCGTGATACTCGTGAAGCATCAACTTGCCGCCACATCTGGTGCACTTTGTTGTTGAGAGTGGGAATCGCTTGCCGCAGGAGCTGCACTCCATGCTCGACATGGGGTTCTGATACGCATCCATTATGAACAGCAAAAATATTCATCAAAGAAATACTTTTCGGACATTCTCTATTTTTCTGGCACGCCGCTATCTTGATTCGATTTCATGCGCTGGTCAGGTCAATCTATATTCAGATTGTGTGCTTCTTCTGCATTGCATTGCATAAGCAATACCCGTGATTTTCTTAATGAAAAGTTTGCACTGTTAACTTTCAAGTAAGACGGGGACTATTGTTCTATAGTTCCTCTCCACATATCTTTTAAAAGATGAAAAGTTCAACGCCGCAGGTACAATGTTCGAGAATCATCTTCGCGTTTATCATACAAGAATTTTTGGCGTATTTTTGGCATTGCTTGTATCATCGATAATGTTTACGTCCGTCTTTACACGAGATGCTTCTGCCGCAACTAGCTGTCAGCAGCTTTCTGTGAGTCAGATGAAAGGAGCAGTGTTTATGGATCCTGTCCTCTCAAAGAGGGAAGGTGGCGGAATGTTCAAGGCGCCTGACAACTATGTGAGCGAAAGCATGCGCCACCTGAACATGTATGGGTTCAATACGGTGAGAGTGCCGTTTTACTGGGAGTCGTATCAGGCCAGCCCAAGCGCGTTCCTGAGTGAACTGGAGAAGGTTGCGCGAGCTGCCCAGGATAACGACATCTGCATCATATTTGACAACCACCACTGGTACACATCAAGCGCCTGGAAAATCGAAATCGTGGGCAATTCCGATGGCAGGGGATTCCCTGCATTTGTGGTAAAGAATTTTCCAGTGAGGAACAACGACTATGAAGATACTGCCAAGCCATTCTGGAAGGCATTTCTGACAAATAACATTGAGATAGGAGGCAAAAAAATATGGGATATCCAGGCAAGTTTCTTTGCCAAAATAATAGATCGCGTGGACAGGTTTGATAGCGTAGTTGGCTATGAGATCCTCAACGAACCTCATTTGTTCTCCAAAGACCAATATGACGACTTGGGCAGGTACCATACCTACATGGCCAAGAAAATTCGGGCCAACACCGACAAGATGATATTTTTTGATAGGGAGACTGCGCGCGGATTTCAGAGAGATCCGGACTTGGAATACAAGATCGTCCCGGACGGTGTCTCAAACATTGTCTATGGGCCCCACCTCTATTCCGTGCCAACGCTGGGAAGCAGCTCTGTAAAACAGATGGACAATTTTAAGGACTGGTCAAGGCAGTGGGGGGTAAAAATATTCATCGGCGAGTTTAGCGCTGACACCCAAAATGAGATTGATCAATACCTGCGAGAGTTCAAGGAGAACGGCTTTGGGTGGTCATACTATGCGTGGAAGCCTACTACTACCCGGGGAGGCGGAAGCGCACTGTACGATACCAAATCAACATCTCCCACCACTGCTCTCCAAGAACTAGTTGAAGCGATGGAGAAGATCTACTGATTATGAGGCAAAGGCACACTCATGGCTGAATTTGGGCTAGCTGCTCGGCGTGTCAATGCTCGACAGCGGCTCTGGCGGTCAGCCAGTCAGTCAGTATCCAATAAATATTCAGGAATCACTGTCATCAGTAATTGAACAGCAGGGATCAGGCACGGCCAGCTAAAGTCACGGTTCGTCCAATGAGGGAAGGCGACTTGGATGAAGCCGACAGAATAATGAGGCTTGCATTTGGAACATTCCTTGGGCTTCCAGAACCAATGAAGTTCATGGGTGACGCAGATTACATCAAGACTCGCTTCAGGGCCGATCCTCAGGCGGCACTTGTGGCTGAAGACAAGGCTGAAGATAACAAGATAGTGGGCTCAAATTTTGCGCTTGACTGGGGCTCTGTAGGAGTTTTCGGTCCGCTTACAATCGACCCTAAATACTGGAACCTGGGCGTGGCCAGGAGCCTGCTGGAAAGCACAATGGAAATCTTTGAAAAGTGGGGCACAAGGCACATGGGGCTCTTTACCTTTGCACAGAGTACCAAGCACGTCCACCTTTACCAAAAGTTTGGCTTTTGGCCGCGCTACCTGACTGCCGTGATGTCAAAAGAAATCGGACATGGAAGCAAAGCGCCAGGTGATGATGACACCACTTACAGGTATTCTCGCCTTGATTCCACCCAGAAGAAGGAGGAGGCAATAGCAAGCTGCGCTAGGCTGACAGGCAAAATCTATGGTGGACTGGACTTGAAGAAGGAAATTGCCTCCGTGGAAAATCAAAAGCTCGGAGATACGATCTTGATCAAGGATTTGGAGAATCGTGAAGAATTGGCAGGCTTTGCAATCTGCCACAGCGGCCCGGGTACTGAAGCCGGGACCGGCAACTGCTACATCAAGTTTGCCGCCGTAGCCCCGGCGAGGATCAGTTCAGCACCCAAAGACTTTGTCAGGCTCTTGAATGAGTGTGAAAGATATGCACATGCAACAAATGCATCGCGTCTTGTAGGCGGGGCGAACACAGCACGAAACAGAGCGTATGTGGAGATGATGAACCAGGGCTTTCGTACTGACATGCAGGGGGTTGCGATGCACAGGCCAGATGAGCCTGGATACAATCTGCCTGATGTTTATCTCATTGATGATTGGAGATAATTAGATAGAGAGAGGGGTGGTTGGCTCTTTCTTGTGGTAACTAGCAGATAAAAAACAATAGGCATTTTCTTTACGCCATCGCATAGAAGTCAAGAAAAAAAGGGTAAAATGCTCCGAGAATTATTCGGAGCCTGTCTTGATCAGCCTGCTATCTGCGGATATTGCGAGCTACCTTCGTTGTCGCTCAGGTTCAAAGTGGTCTTCCATGTTGAGCCGCTGCTAGTACTCCTACGGTGAAGTACGTCGGCGTTACCAGAGGAGTCGTCCGTCCACACGATAAATATGCTCGAGCCTATCGTCATCATTCTTGGCTCTGTGGACGCGCCATCGTTGTCGCTGATCTGTACCACCGGCTTCAGAGTCCCTCCGCTATTGGTGCTCCGCTTGAATAGGATCTCTGAATCACCATAGGTGGTGTCATCCCAGGTGATGTAGACGTTAGAGCCGGATACTGCAATCTGTGGATGTTCGGACCAGCCATCGTTGTCGCTGACATTTTTCACTGCTTTCCATGTTGCGCCGCTGTCGGTGCTGCGTCGCAAGAATATGTCTGCTAAATTGCCGCCTGCATTGATCTGTGTCCATATGACGTATACTTTGCTGCTATGCACTGCAATGCCTCCGAATATTGAACTTCCGGGGTTGTCGCTGAGATTGACACTTGCACTCCAGTCTTCACCGTTGTCGGTACTGTGCTTGATGAAAATTTCGCCCGCAGATGAATATGCTATGAATATCTTGCTCCCCGAGACTGCCATCGCATTGAATCCAACGGAAGGACTGCCCTCGCAGCCACCAATAACTTCCTCTTCCTCCCACGATGCCGCATTGTCGGTACTTCGAGAGAACTGGATTTCCTCATCGCCACCGCATCCTATCGCTTCCTGCCAGACTCCATACACATAGGGCCCTATTGCTGCCAAGACAAAACTGTCGGTGCCGTACCCGTATGCGCCCGGAAGCCCAACTTCAGAATCCCACGTCACCCCGTTGTCAAAACTGCGACGGACAACCGGCGAGTCTCCATTGCCTTCCCAGCCGACGTAAACATATGAACCGGAAACTGCCATGGTAAGCCTGCCATTAAATTCTCCCGGGCTGAGTGTCGTGACGCTGCCAAAGGACGAACCGTGGTCTGAGCTCTGCCTGAATAACAGGTCATCATCACTGGAAGCAAAAGCGATGTAGACATTTGCACCAGAGACTGCCAGGGCGCTCTGGCCTGAATTGCCGTTTGTGCTGACGTTTACCTTCGGTCCCCATGTCGCTCCATTGTCTGTACTGCGCCTAAAGTAGACATCCTGTTGATCTCCGGCAGAGTTGGCCTGTACCCACACAACATAGACATAGCTGTCCTGTACGATTAGTCGGGCATCCTCAGAATCTCCCGGATTCTTGCTGAGGTTTACGGATGACTTCCATGTCGCCCCGTTGTCATTGCTTCTCTTGAAAAATATGTCGGAATTTCCAGGGGTATCATCCTGCCAGACAACGAATCTGTTGCTGCCAGATGCCGCGACTACCTGGCCGGTCTCCAAGGATTCAGATGTAATCACCTGAGTCTCGGCTGATTCCTCCGCATTTGCTGCTGGTATGATGCTGTTGCTGCTGAGGCTGCCGACGATTGCAAAAATCGATGTCAGAAGAAAGAGTGAGAAAGCAGCTGCAGTCAGACGTTTAAAGAACGTGCGTGCTTCACGATTTGGTTTGTCTTTCATCAGTTGTGTCAAAGCGATTCTCCAGTCTACTTAAATCGTGTGCAAACAAATGCAATTACATTTTATTTCGATTTTGCCAGCTAGCTATGTAATTCCGAAAGAGCCATGACTTTGACCGGAAGCAAAGATGTTTCGGAAAGGTAGAAAGTAGGGCCATTGAGCATTCTGACACGATAGCGCGAAATAGTCGTCCATATACAAGCTGAAGCTTACACGTATTACTCGATTATGCTCTTCGATTATTCAGAATCGGTTGTCAGAGATAGGAAGGATAAAGCCAGTTACGAGAGAGATAAATCTGAATGCTGACCGAAAGCGGTTCTGGCTAGAAAATTTAGAATCAGTTGCCTCCGAGAACTTTAACGATTCTGTGCCTATTTCTCTCAGTCAGATAAGGAAGTGGGAAATCTAGTTTTTGTTATCGCTGTATAACCTTTAGCTTAAAAACTTGAATTCAGCACTTACCATATCCTTCCTCGATTGCTTCAAAAATCAGACTGGCGACATGTTTCGCAAATTTGTCATTGACATCAACGTTTGTAAATAGCTCGTACTTTGACACAATCCCAGTCAATGTCGGTATAATTCTAAAATTGGCAACTGAAGATGATGGATCTTTGCCTTTCACAACCTGCAAATCCACCTCTACCTGGTGATACCTGAACTTTGGATCAAGCCTTATTGAATGAGTAGTCAGGTTGATGTATCTCTCACCATCATCCACTTTCCAGACTTTGAAAAAGGGAACGTCCTGCATGGACTTGGAGATAGCATTAAACAGTACCGTTGGGGCTATGCTCGGATACTCTCTTGTGAAAACCCATATCTTAATGTCAAGTACGCGAGAACCGTCATCCTGCGGCGAAGGATCAGGACCATTCCGCATTATTTTACGTTGTGATATTCTACACGAACAAGCAGAGTGTCTGCATCCATAATCGTCATGTTCCATAAAACGGTGCGCACATTGCTTGCACTGCAAATTTGTGATTGGTGTAAGGAAATCTAGATAATTAAATTGAATGTTCGAAATACATGCTAATTCATTTTCTTCCGATCTCCTACAAGTCACAACTTGCGTCTTACCGTATATGCAGCACAAATCCACGCTCAATTGAGGGGGTTCTACTTTTACTGCGGCTCAATCGTTGCTGGTGGTTTGCTCGACACTGCATATGTAACCCATGTTGCCCCTTCCACTTCGTTTGTTATCCTGTTGCTCATCCTCTCCAATACATCATGAGGCAATCTAGACCAGTCTGCGGTCATGGCGTCAACCGACTCGACCACTCTTATCATCACGATGTGGCCGTAAACGCGCTCATCTCCCAACACGCCTACTGCCCTGTCATCACCAACTGCTGCATATGCTTGCCATACTTTGTCATACCAGCCTGCAGTCCTGAGCTCATCCTCTACAATCTTGCTCGCATGCTTGCAAATCCTAGTTTTCTCTGGCGTTATTTCTCCAATGATCCTTACTGCAAGCCCCGGGCCTGGAAACGGGTGCCTCTTGAGAAGCTCATCAGGAACATCGAGCAGGCGCGCGACTTTCCTTACCTCATCTTTGTAGAGGTATCGCAGCGGCTCTATCACCTTGAGGTCGAGCCACTTGGGCAGGCCGCCAACATTGTGATGCGTCTTGATTACTGCCGCCGGCCCCTTTGAAACCCCGCTTTCAATAACATCTGGATACAGCGTTCCCTGTGCAAGCCAGTGGAACGGCCCGTCCTTTTTGACACAGTCTACAAACACGTTGGCAAATTCCTCGCCGATTATCTTGCGCTTTTTCTCCGGGTCGGCGACGCCCTTCAGTTTGCCGAGGAACTGCTTTTCCGCATTGCGATAAATGACGTCTATTCCAAGGTGGTCCTTGAACAGCCTGACCACTTCGTCCTCTTCTCCCTCCCGCAGCAGGCCGTGGTTGACAAAAAGGCACTTTAGGTTATCCCCTATGGCCCTGTGCATCAGTGCCGCAACTGTGGTGGAGTCAATCCCGCCGCTGACTGCCGCAAGC
>DATEIL010000120.1:0-6786 GCA_035279085.1 Nitrososphaera sp. | reverse complement strand
TGACCTGGCCTCTTTCAGACATCCCGTCCATAAGGGCAAGGAGCTGCGCCACCACGCGCTTTTCAACATCTCCAAATGCTTCCTCCCTCTTTGGAGCTATCGCATCGATTTCGTCGATAAATATAATTGATGGAGAAGATTCGCGGGCTTCCTTGAAGATGTCTCTGAGTCTGGCCTCCGTTTCGCCGTAGTACTTGTTCATGATCTCCGGACCATTTATTATAAAGAAATTGGCCTCTGATTCTGACGCAAGGGCCTTTGCAATGAGTGTCTTGCCACAGCCCGGAGACCCATACATCAGTATGCCGCTGTGCGGCTCAATCCCTAGCCGGGCAAAAACCTCCGGGTGACGCATAGGGAGCTCGACGATTTCTCTTAGTCGCTTTATCTGCTCCTTCATGCCGCCGATCTCCTCGTAGGTTACCCTTGGCTTTCTGTCTGTCGTGGTCTCGGCCATTATGGACAGCCGTGTCGCCCGCTCAATCCTGGCGACGGACTTTGGAGCAACTTTTTCGATCTTGAAATCCATCTGGTTGCCCAGGATGACAACGGATATCTCATCGCCTTCGTTCACAGGGAAGCCCCTAAGCCTGTTTTTCACAAAGTCGCAGAATTCCTTGTCTACGGTGATGGAATTTTCGCCGAGTGGCATAAGGGTGACGCTCTTAGCTTGCTTGCATTCAATTTTCTTCAGGTGCAAGAGGTCATTTAGGCCGACGCCTGCATTCTTTCTTGTCTGGCCATCGATCCTCACGATATCATTTTCCTTTTCCTCCTCGTCAGCCGGCCATGCTGTGACTGCTGTACTGCGCTTGCCAGCAAGTTCAACAACCTCGCCTGCTTGGATTCCCAAGTGCTCCATGTACCTCGGATCTATTCTAGCCCTCCGCTTCCCAACGTCGCGGTGCTTGGCTTCGGCTACTCTGAGTTGGATTGGGGATGATTCGTCGCCCCCCGACCGCGCTTTTTTCAATCCTAGGTAGCCTCCGGCATTGTTGACAATCGTTATTTCATCTTGACAGACTGCCTGCTAATGTTCATTACTTCGAGCTCGCCTACACCGTCGATCCCACGGATTGAATCTTCGAGCTTGTCCATCTGTCCTTCCGCGTCCTCCAGCAGAAAATCACCAACAATTGCTTTCAGTCCAAAAGCGATTGGTTCCATCGCATGGCCCTTCATTTCCATCCCCTCCGGCATGGATGATTTTATTGACTGGACAACTGCGTCCAGGTTGGACTCTGCCTCAGCGGGGAGAATTCTTATTCTTGCCACAAGACGCGCCATGTGCTTATGGCCCCTCGAATCCGCAGCCTACACATTTGTAAGGCCGGGCAAACTCGCGGCAGCTTTCGCAGCGCCACAAGAGCACGTAACCGCAGTTAGGACAGTAGTATTTGACACATTCATCGTTCGGCATGATGGGTCTGCTGCATGAGGAGCAGACTGGTAATTGCAACGGCTTGGACATATACACGCTCAGTGTCAGTCTAACCGAATTTATATCTTGCTTAGAGATGTGATTCTCCACATCTATTCCAGAAGGTTCCTGCTCAAGGCTTGGGATGCTCCAAAGACGAGGTGTAAATGATTCAAAATTCAATGTACGGCTTAGTACGACATTGTAAGTGCAGGGAGTAATCACGAACATGGATGCCACCATCACCACTTTGTCGCGTCTATAGTTTTTGCAGTTGTAGAATCAAAAGAAAAAAGAAAGGAGAAAGAAAAAAATAGTTTGTTTGCTGGTTTATCCCGTATGGATCGCCCCAACCGCTACTGGCCTGGAGGTTTTTTTTGATTTTCCTCATCCCATCAGGTAGACGACGTTTACAGTCATCGTGACGTCCTGCTGTCCTGGCAGTATCTGCGTGCTTGCAGCGGCATCGGATCCTGCGGCAGACAGTTCCTTTGCAAAGACCGGGAAGTATACGTCATTCAGGTTAATCGACTTGACTTTGTCAATTCCCATGCCTACTGCACTAGCGGCCACAGTTGCACGCTGCCTTGCATTCTCTATTGCTTGTTGGATCAGGCCCTCTTGCACCTGCATCTGTCGCTCCTGTGAGAGGAAGAAGTAAGCACTCTGGACTGTGTTTGCGCCCGCTGCTATTGCAGTGTCAATGACTTGGCCCGCTTGAATGTCTCCATCTGCATCGAGCGTAACAGTCACGCTGTTGGATGCTCTGTAACCAGTTATTACATTGCTCGGCTGGCACTCGGGTGGAGGCGGATAGATCATGATGCATTGCTCCGCTCCCGGCTTGGTATCGTATACTGGATAGACATTGTAGTTGCTGGTGCTGATGTTCTCTTCAGCTATGCCCATTCCTCGGAGGGCTGAAACTACCTGTTCCATAGCCGCAGCATTTCGGTCTGCTGCATCTTGTGCAGTCGTGCCATTTGTTTCAACTCCCAGGGTTACCGAGAACTTGTCTGGCTGGACTTTTGTCGTGGCTGTCCCCGATGCAGACACTGTAGAGTGCGTGCCATTCTCGGCATCATCTTCGCATACTTCCGCACCCGTTGGGCAGCCAATGTCTACTGGCATTGGTGAGCCGTCGTCTGCGCTTGTCACTGTCCCTGTATTGTTGTCAGAGGTAATTGATGTGTTATTCGTCGATTGTGCACTTGCACTCAGAAATTGCGTGCCCGCAAATGCGGCTGTAAATATCCCTGCCGCAAGCGTTCCTACGAGCAAGGCTATCTTCTTGTCGTCTGGTCTTTTTGACATATTTATTACACCATATGATAAAGGCCATCTAGGTAAATCTGCCTTTTAGAACGCGTTTCTCGTTCTGTTCTACGTTTCAGAACGCATCAAAATACACAGGTGACACGAAACACCAAGAATAATCCTAGATACTAGTTTTACCCGATTCTGCTAGAAAGAATTGACCGGAACTCTTGCAAGCACAGAAGGGCATTTCCTGCAATTGCTTTTGAGATATGTGCGCATTATGGGATCAGGAATGTAAGAATTGGCACAAAATTCGAACCAATTGTTTGTGCCGCAACATATGACGGGTATGACCTACGGTTCTAGGTCCGGCGAGTATCAATCTTCTATTGAGTATGCTGACCGAGATAGTATGGGATCTAGCAGCGCCTGACAACAAGAGGCCAACAATGGTCAATCCCAAAACTCAAAAGACTAGCTTTGGTTAACATGCAAGATAACGTGCTGCGTCGTACCTAGATATCGATCAGTCGCCTTATTTCGTTTCCCAGAATCGCCTTGGCCATCTTGGCGGCAGCCTTTGCCCCCAAGATCTTGGCTAGGGCTGCAGAATGAAAATCAAAGTCGCCGGTCGCGGCAGCCTCTTCTATTTTCTCCGATGGAACTGCTGCAAAGAGCTCGTCGATCGCCTTGTTGTCTAGCCTTTCAAGCAGCCTGCGAGCAAGAAGCATCTTGTCAAACTCTGACTTGAACACAGACAGCCAGTTTCTTTGATAATCCTTCAGATTTGCTTCTTTGTCGCCATTTAGCGCACGGGCTATGGCCTGTCCTGCAAACATTCCTCCCATACCGCAGGTATAGATGCCGCCTGCTGTCGTAGGCTTGCTCTGTCCTGCAGCGTCACCCACAATGATGACGCCTTCATTCTGGAAGTCCTGGATCGGTCCGTCCACCCAAATTGGCGCAAACACCTTCCGGATGATGGAGTGACCTTCTCTTCCTCTTCCTCCCTTCGATTCGATATATGAGTTCAATGCGCTAGCCGCATTGATGCCTTTGCCTGCAACTCCGACCTTGCCCATCCCTTCGCCTGTCGGGATAATCCATGCAAAAAAGCCCGGATAGCGCATGTTATCAAACACCACCTCGATTGTATTTCGGTCGATCCATGGTGCATAGACCTCAAATTGCGCAGATTGCAGTACGCCCTCCCTGTTCCTCGAGATTATCGATGCGACTCCCCTGGCATCAACAAAATATCTGCATGAAATGTCGCCATCGGATGTTTTTACTGCGAAACCGTCGGAGCTCTTCTCAAATGCGCGCATTGAGCACTTGACGCGGATCTCCGCGCCTTTTTTCTGAGATTGAAATGCCACCTGCTTGTCAAGCGCCCTTCTATCTAGGACAATTACTTTCTGCTTTTCTGCGCTTATCTCAAAGCCACTGCCCGGAGAAAGTATCCTTGCCTTCTTGACCTGATTGTTCTCGATGCCAGATTGGTTGGGGACAATCCCCAGGTCAGCAATTCCGCTGATGCTCACAAGGCCTCCGCAGTGCTCAGGCGTTCCAATTTCCGCATCCTCCTCTAGGACAGCCACCGACGCGCCCCCGGAAGCTGCTTCTCTTGCGGCCAGCAGACCAGAAATGCTGCCGCCGGCCACCACAACATCGTACTTTTGCATGTACGAAAATACCAGCAATGTATTTTTCAGTCTGCTAATTAAACTATGGGCAGTTTGGATTTCAAACAGGTTATCGTGGTAAGACGCGACCTCGGCATGAGTACCGGCAAAATTGCTGCCCAAGTGGCACATGCCGCTGTCATGGCAGCGGAAAAAACAAAGGACAGAAAGCCCGAGTGGTTCGAGGAGTGGTTTTCGATGGGCCAGGCCAAAGTCGTAGTCAAGGTAAGCGGGCTCGATGAACTCATTGATGTGCGCAAGAAAGCAGAATCGCTCCACCTGACCGTCGTTCAGGTCCAGGACAGCGGCCTTACACAGATACCTCCAGGTACATCTACGTGCATTGGCATCGGCCCTGCGCCTTCGGATCTTGTCGACAAGGTAACCAGCAACCTAAAGCTCCTCTAGTGGCGGGTAAGCATGAGTATACCACCTATGATTATGGCGGTCGCGACTCCCTGCAATATTGTGATTGATTCTCCGAGCACAATGGCTGCTATCACGATCCCAAATATCGGCGTGAGTGAAAATATCGACATGGTCTTTACCGTCCCAATTCTCTTGATTCCCTGAAGGAATAGCAGGAGCGCTCCTCCGAAACCTGAGACCGACATCCCGACTATTATCAGCCACAAGTCCGCCTGAATCGTTGCAAATGCAGTCCACCTGCCTAGCGCGATAGCCACGCCAAAGAGTATCAGCCCTCCCGTGAGGGATTTTACCATTGCAATCTTTGCCGGCTGCACGCGCGTCGTAAGCCGCCTGCTCAGGTTGTTGTCGACGGCCCAGAACATCATGGAGCCCAGAATCATGAGATTGCCGGCGTTAAACTGCAGTATAGTCTCTGACGGCTTTAGTTCCGTAGTTGCGATCAAGAGCCCAGCAATGACCAGCACTATCGCAAATACTCCAATCTTTCCCTTCGGCTTTTCCCCAAAGAACGCGGCAGACAGGATTACCGTGAATATCACCTCTCCATTTGTCAGAATGGAGGCATCTGATGCTTCGGTCTGCTCAAGCCCGTAAAGCAGTAGCGTTGGCGCGGCCACCGCCCCCAGCAACGAGATCACCGCCAGCCAGATATAGTCAGCCCTTGTGTCAAGCCTGAACGATGCTTTCGCAAATGGTATTAGAGAGAGCCCTGAGACCGTGTATACGATCGCAGACAAGACCAGCGGGTCAATGCTTGCCAGTGGTACCTTCGCGATCGTGAATACTGACCCAAACATTGCTGCTGCAAACAGCACTGAAATGTAGCCTATGATCGCGTCTCTTTTCTGCAAGGTTGCTGCCGTAATATCCAGTCTATACATCTGGACGCTTCATCCTATTTTTGCTTATGCCGACAAATCTTGCTGGCCTGCAAACAAGAGATTATATGGTGGAAATGATGTTTTTCAATCGTTGGCTGCAAAGCGGAGAGGTAGGCAAAAGTCCAGCTCTTCTTCGAAAAAAATCGTCGCTTATGCAGCAATTGGAATTATTGCACTTGCTGCCGTATCCGTTACGGCTTTTGCTCCAAAGGCACCAGCGCCAGTTAGTCCTGAGGAACAGTCGAGGCAGCAGGCGCTGATGTTGTTCCAGGACAGGTTCTGCGGGGCTGGCGGCCAAACGCAAAGCACCAACTATCTCACTGAATTCGGGCTTCCATCTAGTTGCGAGATGCCTCTTGCAATTGAAGCTACCGGTGGCAAAGTCTGGTATGTTTCCACAAAGAATGGTACGCTTGGCAGCTATAATACTGCTGAAGGCAAGTTTGATCAGGAACAAAGGGTGCCATCCTGGCCAACCCGGGACACCCCTGTGGAATTTTCCATGTCATGGTCTGCCAAGGCCGACGGCAACGGCAACATCTGGCTCACCGATGAAAGGCAGAGGGCTCTTTGGCGATTTGACGTGTCTGAACAGACATTTGAAATGTATCCGGTATCCGCAAGGCTGCCTGTTTCAATTGACTTTGATTCTCAGGGGATGTTGTATTTTGCGGGTGTGCAGTCCACATCCATCTTCATTGGCGACCCCGCAAAGATGAAAAACGGGACATCGGACGGCATCACCGAAGTACCGCTTCCGCTTGACGGATTTTCATCAGTCGACAAGAGCCTTGTCGCTACCGGATCCCTTGTCGTAGACCGACAGAACAACAAGGTCTGGGTCTCGCTACTGGCCTTTGAGAAAAAAGGCCAGCTCTTCAGATATGATATTGACTCCGCGAAAATTGATCGCGTAGTCGACCTACCGGATGAACTCACATCTCCCGTCGGGCTTGCATTGGATGATTCTGGAAAGCTTTGGGTTACAGATCATGGAACAAACGTCTTTTTCAGCTATGATCAGGATACGGGAGACATTACAAAGTTTGTCACGTCGGTTGCATCCCCACGCATCTACGCTGGAAGAGATCTGCCAAAAGCATACACC
>DATEIL010000119.1:0-9855 GCA_035279085.1 Nitrososphaera sp. | reverse complement strand
AAATTCTCAAAGAATGTCTCCATCAAGGGTCTTCCGACCGCTCCGAAGGACTATATCATTGTCCACGACGACCCGACAAGGCCTCAGCCGAGGATCGACAGGGAGATAAACGACGGCATGACCACGGTAGTAGGCAGGATTCGCAAAGACACGGCATTTGACAGAGGAGTAAAGTATGTCCTGCTATCACACAATGAAAAGATGGGTTCGGCAAAAGGGGCAGTACTTTTGGCAGAGCTACTGAAGGATCGCAACATGCTCTGAGAATGCAAAAGACCTGCCCTATACGCGATTTTATTTCATTTTAGCTTATCCTAATTTTTTTTCTTATTTCATTGATATGCCGCAGATGTGGCAAAGGAATTCACTGTGAAAGTCCTCGTCCACGGTAACGTTGTTGCCGCACTTGGGACACGCCAGCCTTAAGGCGCGGACGGCTCCGGCAGATTCCGACATCATCACCCATGAAGCTTGACTTGAACGCATAAAGCGATAATTCATGAATGTTCCTTATGATTTCACAGACTGTCTCTTTCTCTTTTTCTTTCTCCTCACTTACTCCATGGCTCAAAAGACATCTGGCAGTCTTCTCTCCTTCTGCTACTGACGATCACCTGGCGGCGTCAAGTGACTCAGTCGGAGTTGAAACTTGACGACCACCTTGATGGGGTAGGGCGGTAAGCCCTTTATTGTTTGCAGAGCTTTTCGCCGACTTATTTCTAAAAAATTCACTAATTGCGCGCCAGATCAGCGACATTTCATAGGTTTATTAATCCCCCGGCAGATCTTATCTCTTGTTCTCAAATGGGAAGAATCGACGACCTTGACGTAAAGATCCTTAGCGAGCTTGCCAAAGACGCAAGCATTTCAGTTCCGAGGCTTTCCAAAAAGATCAACGTAAATTCGTCAGTGGTTTACAGCAGGATAAAGCGTCTTGTAAAACGCGGCCTTATCAGAAAGTTTACCATAGTCATAAACGACGAAGCGCTCGGCTTCAGTGTCAAGGCCCTCACAGGTATCAACATGGACTCTAAACTCCGTGACAACGTACTGAATGAGCTATTCAAGATCCCCGAAGTGAGGGAAGTCGCAGAGGTTACAGGGAGGTTTGATGTCCTGGTGACAATGACTGCCCGCTCGCTTGATGAAATGCACCAGCTGATCTCGGAGAAAATCGGTCGTATAGAGGGGGTCCAAAAGACCGAGACTTTCATAGAGATGCGCAAGACAGTCCGAGAGCTGGCATATCCTACGTCCATCGCCAAGTAAGCTTATAATATCAATAAGTTTCACTTACCCACGACCGCTGAAACTTGACGATACCTCACCAGATAACAGTTGGAAACAGGGTCAAGAATTATTACGAGCTTACAAAGCCCAAGATCTGGTACCTGCTCGTCTTTACTGCTTTTGGTGCAGCCCTTACTGCGTCCTACCTTTTTGACATTCCCATCAGCCCTCTGACTTGGGCGCTCCTGATTGGAGGAGTTGCCGCCGGCTCCGCCGCGGCCGATACTCTGACGGGATACAACGACCGAGACATTGACGCGATAATGGACAGGACAAAGGGTAGGCCAATTCCTTCAGGCAGGATATCGCCTGACAATGCGCTGAAATTCGGGCTAGCCCTTGCCGCCATATCACTTGCATGCGCATGGTTCATCAACCCTTGGGCTTTTGGCCTGATGGCATTTGGCCTATTTGACAACATTATCGTCTACAGCAAATGGCTCAAGCGAAGGAGCCAGTCAAACATTATCCTTGGTGGATTTTCCGGTGGCGCCCCGGCACTCATTGGATACGTCGCGGTAACTACGCAGAGCATAGAGATCGGTCTCGTCATGGCCGGCCTTGTCTTTCTGTGGATACCGACGCACATCTGGAGCCTGGCTCTCCATGTCAAAAAGGACTACACAAAAGCGCGCGTGCCCATGCTGCCCGTGGTATCCACTGAAAAGTCCTCTGTAAGGGTGATCGCTGGCACGACTCTCATGATGGTAGTCTTTAGCGTGCTTCCGTTCTTCTTTAACCAGTTTGGCATAATCTACCTTGCAACAGCTGGCGTATTTGGCGCTGTAATGATAGCGCTGTCGGTGTGGCTGCTTACAAAGCCCAGCGAGAGGGCATCGTGGACCGTCTTCAAGTTCTCAAGCCCTTACCTGACGGCGCTATTTATCGCCTTCATGGTCGATGCCTTTTTCAAGTAGCCACTTCAGCTGCTTTTTCGCATTCATAGACTACACGCGCTATCACGACATGAGCCTCAAGTCCAATGTCGGATATGGCGTACGTGGGTCCGAGGTGCCTGGTTGTCCTTTCGCCAAAGTGACCCTTTGGAAACCCTCCGACCACTACAACGCAGTTTTCTGCCTCTGTCAACATCCTGGCAACCTTTTCGGCGCTCCCCCTGACTCCTGTCGTGGAAAGTCCTATCACCTTGTCCGGAGCTATGCTCTCTAGCAAGTCCTGAAAGGTGCCGTCGGCAAGTTCCATCAGGACCGCCCCTTCTTCGCTCTTGACAGACCTTTCGGCGAAGAGCTTTACCATGAGCCCTTCAAACCTAGAGTAGGACTTTGGTATCCTGAGGTTGTCTGCAATAGCAATAATCTTGTCATTTGCGGTATGGACATAGACTCTCAGCTTGTTTTCAATGAAAAGGGGAGTAGAAAGCGCTTCCATCAATGCAAAATGAACGATGTCGGGCCTGCCTCGCTTGGAGTTGTCGTGGAGCTTTTTCATGGCGGCATAGTGGTAGCTCTTGTCAAGCAGCATCTCAGACCATTTGACTTCGAGCCTCCGCGCATGGTTCTTGACCGCAGGATGGCCAGAAATTTCCACCGGTACCGTTTCCAGCGCTGCCTCGGCAAGTATGAGGGTTATCGTAACTGGGTTCTCTATATGGTCTCCTAATATTAAGGAGAAGAAGAAGAGGGAGAGGAAGAAGCGGCGGCGCCAGCATGCTTGGTAAAGATCTCTGCACGCCTTGCATGAACCAGCTTTTGCAGCTCCTTCGTGCAAAGAGCCAGCTCGATTTCCGCTTCGCCCTTGTCTGCCTTGCTGACTAGGATCTCTCCGGGACCAAACTTGGCAGCCTCCACTTCAATGGGGACGGAGGTATGCAACAGCTCGCCAAGGAAATCAAAAAGCGCGGGGTAGGTTGCGCTGTCTTTGTATGCGTACGAAGTCGTTCCACTGCTGGATAGAGATTCGCTAGTCACCGGGAATGAAAATGATGGGGATGAGATAGAGTCTACAATGGACACCGCAAGCCTTGCAAGTTCAATGCGAGAGGACGCTCCCGCATCTTTGAGCTTGGAATAGCTCTCGGCCAGTCGTTCAATGTTTTCCAATGACCTATTTTGCCCGCCAATGCAAATAACCCTTATTGTTGTTGTCGCCGCCACTGCTGCCGCCATTGTTCTTCTTCTTATTGCCAAGGCTTATGAGCAGGCCACCGGAATCATTGGATGCCGTGAAGAAAAAACAGGCGGCAAAGGAGCTGGCCGCAGAGCGCGTCCGCATACTCGTGGACCATGCACTAAGGGCGCCGCAAGAAGAGCGCACAAGGCGGCACGCCAGAGTCGCCAAGGATATCTCTATGCATTTCAGGCTGCGCCTTCCATACGGAATAAGGCAGCTCTACTGCAAAAACTGCAAAGAGTTTATCATCCCTGGCAGGACTTCGAGGGTCAGGATGGGCCGGTCAAATACCAGGGCTGTGAGGATAACCTGCCTCAAATGCGGCCATGTCTATAGAAAAGTACTGGCTTCAGAATAAGCATTTTATAGGGGATTTCGCAAAATTTGCTGATACATGGCTAAGGTTTACGATGTTCCGGCTGCCGAACTGATCTCAAAACTGGCTGATCAGCTAAAGAAAGACAAAAAGATCGAGCCTCCTGCTTGGTCGGCCTTTGTGAAGACAGGCTCGCATGCCGAAAGGATGCCCCAGAACAAGGACTGGTGGTATACCCGATGCGCTTCAGTCTTAAGAAAGGTTTACCTTCGCGGGCCCGTAGGCGTTTCGGATCTCAAGGTGTCATACGGCGGCAGAAAGCAGATTGGATACAACCTGGCGCACCACAAGGACAGCGGCGGCGCCATCATTAGGAAGGCAATGCACCAGCTCGAGGCTTCAGGTTATCTGGTAAAGATCCAGGGAAAGGGCAGGATTGTTTCAAGCGAGGGGATGAAAAAGCTGGACAGGCTGGCTACAGAAATCCACAAAGAGCTTGTCAAGACTGCTCCCCAGCTCCAGCGCTACGCATGATAGTATCACATCATGTCGTATCCACAACCCCGACAACCCAATGACGAAGAGGCAAAGCAGCGAGAAGCTGAAGCAGCAGCGATGCGCCAGAAGGTCCTGCAGGTTGTCCTGGATCCTGAGGCAAGGCAGCGCCTGATGAACGTGAGGCTCGTCAAGCCGGACCTGGCTGCAGCGGTTGAAAACTATCTTATCAACGCCGCGTCTTCTGGCAGGCTCAACAAGGCCCTCTCTGACGACGAGCTGAAGCAGCTGCTATTGAGGATCCAGCAGCCAAAAAGAGAGTTCAAGATAGACCGGCGATGATAAGCCCGGGAATGTAGTATCATTTTCTTCTGATAGTTAACTATTTAAGGTCTGGAAAGTTCTTGTCGCATTATGAAGGCAGCAGTATTTAGAGAGTACAACCAGGACCCGACAAAAGTTATCAAGATTGAGGATATCGACGTTCCCAAGTTAAAGCCAAATGAAGTATTGATCAAAGTCGAATCTGCCGCATACAACTACAATGACCTGTGGGCGATATGGGGCGAACCCGTCAAGACGCCACTTCCGCACATTTCAGGAAGCGACGCGGCAGGCACGGTAGTTGAGGTAGGCTCTGACGTAACCAAGTTCAAGGTCGGAGACAGAGTCGTTTCACATTCCAACATGAGCTGCAGGGTATGCGACATGTGCACGTCAGGCAGGGAATATGACTGCAACGACAGGACCATTTGGGGATTCCAGACGGGTCCACTCTGGGGAGCATTTGCGCAGTACACGCACCTGCCAGAAGTAAATGTGGCAAAGCTACCGGACAACGTCTCCTTTGAAGATGCGGCAGCAATCTCAATGGTCGGAATGACTGCCTGGCACATGCTGGTAGGCAGGGCCAAGATAAAGCCGGGTCAGACAGTTCTGATAATGGGCGGCGGAAGCGGAGTCGGCATGGTGGGAATACAGATCGCAAAACTGTACAACTGCAATGTCATCGCAACGGCTGGCAGGCAGGACAAGATGGACAAGTGCATCGAGCTTGGCGCCGACCATGCAGTAAACCACCGCGAAGCTGACTGGTACAAGAAGGTGCGGGACATCACCAAAAAGCAGGGCGTAGACGTGGTCTTTGAGCACATCGGCAAGGCAACATTCCCACAGGAAGTGGGCCTGCTCAAGATGGGCGGCACGCTGGTTGCGACAGGGGCGACGACTGGGTATGATTCAACAATCGATTTGAGATACCTTTTCTTCAAGGGCACGAACCTGCTCGGCTCGACCCAGGGCACAAAGGCTGAGCTTGAAGATGTCATTTACTGGATGGGCAAGGGCAAGATAAAGCCGGTTATCGACACCAGACTTCCGTTTAGCAGGATGGTGGAAGGTCACGTCATGATGGCAAACGCCCAGCAGTTCGGCAAAATAGTCACCACTCCGCAGAGCATGTAATAAAACAAGAAAAAGCGAAAGCTTTTACCCTTTCCTTATCTTACCCGCTACTGCTACAACACCATGTTCCGCAGCCTTATTTTCGTGCCCGGCAACAGCACGCGCTTTGTGGAAAAGGCCAAGTCGCTGGCGGCCGACATTGTTTGCTTTGACCTGGAAGACTCTGTCCCTTTGAACGAGAAGGGCTCTGCGAGAAAGATAATTTCAGACGCACTTGCGCAAAGACAGCAGTACAGAGCTTCTGTATATGTCCGGACAAATTCGCCGGAATCAGGGCTTGCCTCGGAGGATCTCGCCGCAGTCGTCCGCGAAGGCCTTGACGGCGTCGTCATACCAAAGGTCAACGACGAGCAGGAAATCATGGAGATAGTAAAACAGGTCGCTTCACTGGAAAAACTGGAAAATCCCGACAGCAGTAACAAACCACCCCTTCTTAACATCATGCCTTCCATAGAAACCGCGAGGGGAGTCGTAAACGCCTACCGGATAGCTTCTGCTGACGATAGGATAAATTGCCTGGTCTTTGGTGTTTTTGATTTCCTCCATGACATGAAACTTGACTATGAAGAAGGAGAGCCCGCCAGCTATTCGTATGCCCGGGCCAAAGTCCCGGTGGATGCCCGTGCAGCCGGGATAGATGCGATTGACGGAATATGGCAAAAGCTGGATGATGCGGAAGGGCTGGTAAGGGACGCAAGCATGGCCCGGCGCCTTGGATACTCTGGCAAGAGCATAATCCACCCGAGTCAGATAGAGCCGGTACACGGCGTATTCCTCCCAAGCAGGAACCAAGTCGAGTGGGCAAAGAAAGTGGTCGCGGCGCTGGGGGATGCAATGGAGAAAGGCAGCGGCCGGGGTGCAGTGAGCCTCGAAGGCATGATGATAGATGCAGTGCACTACAAGCAGGCCAAGGCCATACTGGACACGACGGCAGCAGCCGATGCTGCTGGTAATGAAAAGCCTCCTGCATAGGTCACCGGCAGCACTGTCATTGTCATTGTTACTACTGCTTTTTAATGTCAAGTCCAAGGACGCCGGCGTTGCCCCAATTTTCCCCTGAAACCTCATAGATAAGAACGCGAACGCTTTCTTCCTTTGTGCCAAGGATCCTTGCAGTCTCCTTTGTCAAGACCTGCACAAGCTCTCGCTTTTGTTCGGTGTTCCTTCCGGTGCTCATTGTGATCTGGATGACAGGCATATACTCTATGTCATCCTGCCGGATCGATCAGGACTTCATATCAGCTTTTTGTCTGCGGCGTCGTCATCATCACCTTCTTGAGGACTATCAAGCCTGCATAGTACGGAATGTTATAAAGTGCAGCCAGAGCGGCGACTTGCGGTCCAAAGAACTGGTATGCAAATACTGCCACAAGCACATTGTTGACATAGGTCATTGAAATAAGCCCTGCCGTGCGCTCCTGACGGCTGCCACCGACTGCTGCCGCGTATCCTGCGATGCAGTAACCGACAAAGCATAGAAACGCCAATGCAATGGTCTGAAGCAGGAACAACTGATCGCTGTAGAAATACGGTGAGAACTTGGCGAACATGCCAAAATTGATGAGGACTATGAAGACTATTGACAGTGGAAATGAATTCCTGTCTGCAAAGCCGGCCAGGGCGGGCAGGCGCTTCTTGGCTATCCAGCCTGCTGCAAGTGGCGTAAGCAGGGCCGCTGAAAGCAGGACTACCATCTGCGCCACCGGGATGTCAAACTCTGAACCTACAAGTGCGTATACCATGACTGGAAGCACAAAGGGGACTGCAAGCGAAGTCGAAATTATCATGCCGACAACAAGCGGCAGCCGGCCGCCGACAAGGTTGACTACAAATGGTGCCCCCAGCCCCGTGGAGATTCCAGACAGCAGCAGGACCGGAAGTGCAAAGGGCTCATAGACCAGCCTGGCGACGGCATACATTGCAAACGGGAGTGCCACCAGCTTGATTGCGGAAAGCACCGCTAGCCTCCTTGGTTTTGTAAATGTTGAGAGCAGGTCGCTCGTTTCAAGCCTGATGAGGTTAAGGAAAAGCAAAGCCCCCAGCCAGACCAGGATGTAGCGCTCGACTATCAATCCTGGAGCAGGGAGGACAACTCCCGCAGCCATCGACCCGCCTATGGCAACGGCAAGGACGATGACAGCGTTGTCGCCATCATCATCAGTATTACGCAAGTGTCTTCAGCTGCTGTATCATTTCCTTTACATAGTCAAAACCTTGCTGCCAGAACTGCTCCTTTGAAATGTCGATCCCTGCCTCCATCAGGAGTTCTTCCGGCTTTCTCGACCCTCCTGCGGATAGCAGGCCGAGGTATTTTGACACAAAGGATCTGCCTTCCAGCTTGTACTGGCGGAACAGGGAAAGCACCAGGAGGTTGCCAAAGGAATAGGCGTAGGTGTAGAAGGGAGTGTGGTAAAAGTGGGGGATGTACACCCATTCCCACTGAAAGTCCGGGTTTACCGTAACAGAGTCGCCGTACTGCTCTTTGAGGTTGTCAAGGTAAAGTTTTGACACGGCATCAATAGTTGCGCTGTCCTCGGCAATTGCCCTGTGAGCGTCGACTTCAAAGATTGTAAAATACGCCTGGCGCATTATGGTTGCATACATGTCGTCTATCTGCTCCGCCAGCAATAGCCGCCTTTCGCTTCCCGACATTTTTTCGGCAAGCTTTTCGTTTAGCAGCATCTCTGCAAATACCGAGGCCGTCTCTGCAAGCGGGAGCGGGGCATGCGACACCATGATGGGCATCTCTGAAGCAAGCATGCTGTGGATGGCATGGCCGAATTCATGTGCCATGGTCGAGACATCACGCGTCCTTCCGTCAAAATTCAAAAGGACATAAGGCGCGATCTTTGGTGACACAGTGTAGCAGAACGCGCCGCCGCGCTTGGCCTTTCTTATTTCGGAATCTACGTGCCGCTCGTCAAAGACCCTCTCGGCCATCCTCCGAAACTCTGGGTCAAAGTCCTCAAAGGTGTCAAGGACCTTGGAAACAGCCTTTCCGTAGGTGAACTTGGCGCCGGTGTGGGCTTTAGCCGTCGTAACCGGTGCGTAGAGGTCATAGCGCCGGAGCTTTTTCCGGCCAATCATCCGCGCTTTTTGCCTGAAGTACTCCTGGAATACAACAGAGTTCTTTCTACAGACTGCAAGGAGGGATTTGACAGTGAGGTCGTCCAAGTTATTGGCGATGTTTCTGACTGAAATAGGCGACTGGTAGCCTCGCATAGAAACAGCCTCGTCGCGCCACTCGATGACTACGTTCTGGTATATTTCGCCCAGAACGCCGCTGTTCTTGATATATACATCAAAGAGCGCCCTGTAGGCCGCCTCCCTTGTAGCATAGTCGGAACTTCTGACAAGGGACACCAGCTTTTCTCTGCTATCAAAATGCTTTATTATTACTGGCTTCTTTTTGCCCTGCCTGAGCTTCATGGAAAACTCAAATGAGCTGGTCATCTTGTCATAGATCTTGACAAGGGCCCTTGTACCTGTGACCTCTAGCGTATTGATGATCTTTTCCTCAGGCTCGCTCAGCGAATACCTTGCCACGAGACGCTTGTGCCGGAGGTACTCCCGGTAGACGCCGGGGACCGACTCTATGAGCCTGTTTGCATTTGCCTCATCAATTCCTTTCTTGAACCAGAGGTCAAAGAACAGCATCCTGTTGCCGGCGTCCGAAGCCATCTTTTCGATTCTTGTTACAAGTGCCGAGGCCTCGCTCGAAGACGTATCGGCATAATACTGTAGGTGGGCAAACCCGCTTGCAATGCTAATCTTTTCCGAAATGCTTTCAACGGAATGGATCATGCCTTCAAAATCATGGACCGCCATTTCCGGGCTGAGCCTAGATCTCGTGGTCTCAAACTGCCTGATCTCTGACTCTATTGAAGCCAGTAACTGCTTGAAATCGTCTCCGGAAGGATCATTTACGAGGTCGGCCAGGTTCCACCTGCCTGCTTTGAGTGTAACATAAGAAGTAGAAGAAGCCCCTGTCATCTGTATATGCGACTGGCATGGATTGCTCCCTGTCAAATATTTACGTATGTATCTTTATGTATTTCATGGCATAGGCTGCTGCTCTACCGCGTAGGTCTATAGAGTCGTCCCAGAAAGCGGGAGACTAGGAAGGGTTGAGCTGCGGGTAGACAAACGAGTTGGAAAAA
>DATEIL010000118.1:0-13357 GCA_035279085.1 Nitrososphaera sp. | reverse complement strand
TAAAAGGCTACAGTCTCGCCTACTTTGATTTCGGCATGGTTTGGAAAGAACAGTGTCAATGGCGCGACGTGTGAGCCCGCACCTGCCCTCACTTTGAATACGCCGTCCTGATAGTCCATGTACTTTCTGTTCAAGGCAAATTGTACGGATGTCTTTTCGCTGTTTGCTCTGTCGTCCATCATCGTCTGACCTTGGCCCTGCTGGCCGGCTCCCGCGGGCTGCGCGGCGCTATTCGAGACGGAGAAGCTTACAAAAGTGAGGAGAAGGCCAGCCGCTATGGCTACTCCTACTAACAGAATAGTCTTTGACATGTAGACGGCGTCGATCAATCACGTATAAAAATAATACGGGCCGCTAGAGCGTGAAAATTTCCTTGCGTCCTATTTGCATCGTAGTGTATCGTGATATGATATGGTGTGATGGCATTTGAGGAAGAACTACTGTGTCCCTACTGCGGACAGCTTTTTTAGCTGAGCACAGGCTATTCTGAAAGGAAAAAAGGAAGGGCCGGGCTAGTTTCCTAGCCGGTGGTATTTAAGTTCATTGATGTCTGGTTTGCGGTATTATTACTGGCGCTCGCAGAAGATGAAGAAGGCTCGATGACTGAATTAAGCTCGGTAATCCTTGCGTTCAGGTCGTCGATTTCCTGCTGAAGTCTCTCAATCTCTGCTCGAGCAGAAGATGCCGTTGTCGTCGTCGTTGTTCTGTCTGAACTCGTGTTTGTATCCGGTTCGTCAAGTTCGCTCACGACTGCGTTAGTAACAGCTGCGTCTATGCTCACGTCTCCCCTGTCAATGGCGTCAATTACGTCGTCTTCAGAGAGATCGCTTATAATGTCTGCCACTTCACTCTCATCAACATGCGAATCTACAGCATCTTCCACGTCATCCTGTACGTTGCTGACTAGGTCGGATATATCGGCGTCAGACTGGGTCAGGGCATCTGAAATAAAGTCGTCCATTATCGACTGAACTTCGTCTACCAGGCCGCTGTTGTTTTCCAAGACTTCGTCTGTGATTGTCTCAATTGTCAGTTGTCGTGCCACTTCGTCTACAGAGACAGAGTCAGCCGCATCGTTTACAGATGCCGTCGTAATGTTGTCAGGCAGATCCTCATTTACTACTACAGCCTCATCATCTGAAAACTCTGTCAGAACGCTGGCAACCTCGGTGTTATCCTCTCTATCTCCTGCAGTGTCCTGAATTAGACTACTCACATCGTCAAGTGAGTCCAGAATATCCTCTTCAGTATTATCGTCGTCTGCAACTCCTTCGGCTACGTCGTCAAAGTCATCTTCGACATCATTGTCGCTGGTTGCGTCGTCTATTACATCCGATACTCTTGCCCGAATAGAGTCTACGAGAAGCGAGAGTCCGTTTTCAATCCCTTCGCTCCGGTCAGCACTAGATACCTGTGCAAACACGGAAAGTGGAGCTGCCAACGGCGCGATGCTGATTACGGCCAGCGCCAAAGCGACAGCCGCGATTTTCTTAGGGTTAAGCTTTGCTTTATCCATGATCGAGAACATATGCGGATTTATAACTATAAATCAGGAACGCATTTTGACGCTAGGATTACATTCCGAATCGCGATGTCGGAATAATAGGACTGCAGATATTTCCGAAGAAGATGATATTAGCAGGAGGAACGCCATGCAGCAAAGCCTGCTCCCGCGAACATGGTTTGATAGGCCAGAAAAGGCAATTTCTTTTGGCATGGCAGCTCCTGTACGATTTTTTGCAGCGCTGAGCAGGTTTTTGAGAGTACTGCTAATGGTAGGATGTCAATTAACATACAGACGAATCCTTTTGATGGACGTCGTCACTCGTTTCAACGTCGTTTCATTTGGACAACAAGTCGAAAGAGACCTTCAAGGTAGAAGCCGTCAATTCTGTTCTTGGAAGGCTGGGTGACAGGATGTTTGGAATCCTGAAAGAAGAATTGGCAAGCTATCACGGCATTACACTGTCTGCAGGTGATGATCCCTTCAGCCTAGATGAACTACAAATTGCACTTCAAAAGCTGGTCGGTGATGGCGCAGCAAGGTGGCTTATGCTGGAGATTTGTGCAGAGATTGATTTTTTGAAAAATGAAATCCGGCTAAACGATGGGCTGACCGTGGAAAACAGGACGCCCAGTTGAATTGCGACATGAGCTTGGATAGTTAGTCGACCTCTGAAAATATTTGGGCGCAGCTCATTTGGAGGAGGAAAGAGAGAAAAGTAAAGATGGTGGAAAGGTGGATCAGGCTTTAACTTCCTGAGTCAATCTCCCAGATATGCTGCTCATCTGGTCGTATGTCCGTAGGAACTGCACTCCTTTTTCAGTCGTCCTGAAGCGCTGTTCGCCTTCAATGTATTCCAGAAGGCCGTTTTCCGTCAACACGGACAGATATTCCTTTAGCTGGGTATACGACAGATAGGCCTTGTACATTATCTTAGTCTTTGTCGTCCCACCATTGGCTGCGTCAAGTATCTGGGAGCATATGTCGGTACGGCTACGGTACTTCATTGCTTTAAAACCGTAGAATTCTACCTATAACAGTGGTGATTGGATGTTCTAGAAGATTGTTAGCTCTGCAAGTGCCGAATGTGTGAGATCACTGCAAGAAATCGCGGACATCTCAGGCCACTGCCACCCTGACCTTGAATTTCCTTCCCTCTACAAATGCTGCAATTTCATCGTGGAAACATTTGGGGCACAATTGCATCAGATTAAATTCTGCAATGTTGGTGCCTTGCTCTCCGCACACTTGGCATTTTTGCTGATCGCTGGACCGTTTTTTCTTGGCAGTCAAGTCAGACCAGTGCATATCTTCCCATTCATTCCATTTATCTCACGTGGTGTATGTGGCCTGTACGCGCTATTTCGTTCTACTTGAAGAGTACAGTAGTTTGTCAACTAGTGGAAAGATGCCTTGAGCCGGGAGCAGATATGAATGGCAGCAGAGGAATATGTACGTCTGTGCATCTACTTCTTATCTGATATATAGAATTCCAGGCGTGTGAAAATCGGTGTTGTGTTCTCTATGACTCAGGAAAAAGGTTCAAACCTTCCAGTTAATACCGGCGTTTTCCGTCTGCTTCGGTCAGGCAGCCTGCCGCGCAGGGAGCCAGTGCGGAGATGGTCATGTACGAAATGTTTACAGTTATTTGAAAGCAAAAGGAAGCTCAGAGAACATCTGGCAGATGTCCATTCTTATTGAGCGGGAAAGCATAGGAGAGCAGCAGGCAAGTCGCCAAACTTCGGAAAAAACAATAACAATATCAATATCTCGTTTATTCTTTAAGAGCTTGCCGCAGACAGATCGCGAGGGCATTGATGCCGCAACATAGTCATGGTGTCGGATTTCAGATACGAGGTTATTTGCAGTTTTTGCATATGATTTCTAGTGATAAAAGCATGTACTGATTTCTACTGACTGTTGGCGCCATGAAGGTTATAGTCAGGTGACAATTTCTAGAGCCTGTCAACAAATGGTTCAGTTGCTGAAGAAGATTGGACCGCAGGTCTTGGAAAACGCCAGGTATGCGGACGCAGAGTTTTCAGATATTGAGGTCGAGGCCCTGATGGACTATTTTATGGTGTCTACGTACGATGACCTGAAGGCGATACTGGCCGCAATGAAAAGAATCAACACCGCCAGAATTCGTTGTGAGCGGTCGGGTATTTCATCCAAAAGTTCATCACTTCCAACCTCAGGACAGTAAAATAGTTAGAACAAATTACTATAGGCCGGCGCGGCGGGAGTAAACGCCCCTTTGCCATATCACTTAAATAATTAAGTCCCGATAATTCTCATCAGTGCCTGCGTCCGATGTCCCATGCCATGAATTGACGATGAATCAGAAAGCGCGGTTCTTGAATGAATTTGAACAATGGCTGGTACATTACTTGAAATGCAATAGTGAATCCAGCTTGTCGAGGGACGCGAGTCGGGATGCGGTATCCTCATTCAGGGCGTCGATGAAGGCAAACGCGGACTATCATAGTGATATTGCTGCACTTGATGTAGAAGATGGCAAATACCACAGGGTTCTGGCCCAGATTTATTCAGCTCTTGCGCAGTAATGTGAGAAAAGACACCTGCCGGGCAGAGACAGGCGGCGATCACGAGAAGCCGCAGTACTCTCTGCATGTGCAATTGTGTAAATTCGCAATTTGGTTGCAGGAATAGGGATCTTTTTAGGACAAGGTTCCCATCTGCCCGGTTTCAGGCAGTGGCACATGCCCAGCAGATTAAAGGCAACTCGGGATACCGTCCCTTAAACTCTATCCTCCGGTTGCACTTGCAGCACCGTCCTACCGCATCACCACGGCTTTTTGTCCGGAGAGTCCTCCCGCAGCATGGACACTTTGCCGAATTGGTCTTGAAATACGCGGCACATCTTGTACAAAATTTCATGCCATGATCGTATAGGCTCCCATTATGGCCGCGAATTCCAATGCGCGTGCAAATGTTTCGGCATGGCATATGGATATACGGATCCTGCTTATGACATGAACATGGCCTGCCTTTGCAGCCATTCTAGAGCGTCTAATTCAGCAAAGACCGTGTCGGCTTCAATCGCACTTTTGTATGCATCCAGGTCTTTGCGCCTGATGGCAATGAGCTCATCCAGCCGGTCAATCTGTGCATTTTGTAAAATCCTGATCTGTGCCTGGAACGTCCTGATAAAGGCAGGATCATCCTCTGCACCTAGCTGCTCCCTCAGGAAGCTTATCTTCTCTAGGATAACATCATCCAGGGTGGTACTCATGGGACCAGCACAATAAGCCTCATTATAATAGAGGAGGCACCAGAGGGGGAGGGGGCTCCGCCAAGATTCATTTCATGCGCAATCCTGCGGATGAATCTCTTCAATCTTGGGCAAACGGCGCATATTTTCCAGCGGCAAGGCATTATCCTCGTTAGAGATGTTCTCTGCATTTGTTAAAAGCCATCGTGTGCAATCAATCAATAATGAACCAGCACAAAATGCCCATCGTAATTATTGCAGATGACGATAGAGATATCACGAGCTTGCTAAAAGGTTCTTTCCGGATCTCAGGATTTGAAGCGCATAAAGCTCACAGTGCAGAGGAATGCATAGAATTGGTGAGGAAAATCGGCCCAGAGACAGTTGATGCTGTTTGTATGGATGGACGGATCGCTTCAGACAGGTCAACGATGGTGATAGTCAACGTAAAACAATTGAACCCGGACATCAAGATATTTGTGGTTGCCGAGAGGCACCTTAATGAAATAAAGACTCGCGTGCTCGACTACGGTGCCAACGAATTCGTATTGAAGCCCATCAGCCTCAACTCAGTAGTAGAAAAAGTAAACACTCTGTTGCTAGAATCTGCTACAGGAGGCACGGCAAAACGAGCAGGCGGTCTGTCATGAGATCCACTCATTCAAGGAATTTGATCGCTTGTCTAATCTCAGGGTACGACACAGAGAGTGTGTGTAACATTAGCCCTGCACTATCAGGGCATGTTTGAAAAAGGTCCCGTCCGCAAGATTAGCAGACAGACGGTATACGGTTGCGGACAGGACTTGGAAATGTGGGACGTGCCACCGAGTTCAGCTAGCCGAATCGATATTAAAGGATGAATTAACCAAGTTAACTAGCAGTGCAAGACCGACCTGCACATATGATGATTAACTTGGCTACGCCTCGCTTATTTATGAAAAGCTGACATAAAATAATGAGCATGACGATTTCCTTCGAATCACGGGGAGGAGGTTCGAAAAGAGGAGAGAGCAACGATCCTTACAAACTACGTGGACTTGACCAAGCCATCTACCTTCTGGTAGAACTCTGTGGCGGATGTGAAAAAAGTGACTTGATAGGCGCTATGCACGGTGACAAGCAACTTGTTGATCTATGGATGAACTTTTTGCAGCACAACCATTGGATAGCACGCGGCATGTCCTCTGCCAACCCGTGGGTCCTGACCGACAAGGGAAAGCAGTGGATCGGTCAGATAAGGAGGGTTGTTTTACCGCACAACATCAATGCCAGTAGTAATATGTAAAAAATAAGTGCGCGTATCTCGAGCTTTTGACCGACTACTATCTTGGCAATGCGATTCGATTGCCCTTGATCTTTTGCTGTCGCTTGTTGATGTTTCTGGTTGCACCTCTCGACCTTGTCCCTACTGTTTCTGCAGCTCCTCCCTTGGCGCGGTCGTGTCTTGCTGATCCATTTGGTGTTTTTTGGTCCATTCCACTTGGTTCTTGTCATGAAGGCTAGGGAGTGCTTGTTTTTTGCTATTAAGGAATAATATGGAACGAGCAGAAAAAAAATACACAGCTAAGATCAGTATGGCAGAAGCATCAGCGGGGAAATATATGCAACGCGATTCAAGATTCCATCCAGCGGTGCCCTTGGCCTCAATCTTTACTGTCCTGAGCGTTGACCCATAGTTCAAAGTCCTGCGATATCATTCTGCCTTTTACCCACTCCAGTGCCTCGATCTGTGCATCAATCCGCCATTTCATTGAGGCTCGTTTCTCCCTCTCCCTGCGCTGCTTCTTCTGTCCAATTTCTAGCTCCAGCGCCTGAAGGCCAGTTGGCGCGTTGGTCAGGGCGTCGATCCATAGTCGCCTTTCTTCATTGTAGACTTTGGAATGGAGTGGGTCAATTCGCGCCTGATAGTATTTGATCCGACCTTGGATGGTGTCTCTGAGCGTATGCTCCATCTACTTTCCAGCTCAGCAGTGGGAGGCTATAACGTGGGCGGCACCAGTGGGAGAGGGGGTGAAGAAGAAGTAAGAAGGAGGAAAAACCACCACAGTGCTCGCATTTTTCAGGAGCACAACCATACAACCCTCTCAACGATGTGATACATATGATTACCAATTCGCGCCAATGTTCAAGCACGTATCGCTAACTATTGCTCTCAAGCGTCAGCAAGATTATCATTGAAATCCACATTATCGGAGCACTGGATGAAGGCTACCATTACTACTACCCCGTTGCCCAAACAGCCGCTGACTAGTTACCTGGCCGGCATTTGCGTCAAAATCCAGTCACTGGACAAGGATATCCGATTCGTCGGAATTGCAGATTATGCCGGCGAACTAATGTCCTCGTATTATCGCTCCGGGCTTCGGCCACTGATGGATATAGACGAAACTGCACAGTATGCTTTGCAGACAGTATTTCGGGCAAAGACAAGAGGAGGCTTCACACCCAGACTCGGAGATCAGTCCTACGCAGTTACTACATACCAGAGGTTGATAAGAGCAACGATAACGATTCAGAGCCGCGGTGGAGAGCATCACAATCTGTACGTGCTTGTCTCACTCGACAAAGGCGCCTCATATCCTTACATCCTGGAACACAAGATAATTCCGTTCATCACCAGAATCAAGGATCAGCTTTTTCTCCATACAAGCGCCATATCAAAAAAGTATAAAGATTAGGCGGCTCATGCGTGAGTCCATAATCGGAGTTCAGGGTGCAGAAGCAGTACTAGGCAGCTAGTCGCCATCATGGGCCGGCAATGCGTGCGCACTTTAAAGCAAGACAATGTAGACAGGATGAGGGTTGTGTGATTTCAGCGCCTCAGTTTTCTATTTTGGCCTTGGCAGGCTTAATGTACCCCAGCATCTGGGAGAACACGAAGGGCTTTTGAAGGACGGGGTATTTTTCAGGCTGTAGAGCATGAGCCCTAATGTCAGAACTGATTGTGTTCAGATCCCATGTGGTTGTGAAGACTATTTGCTGATCCGGGTTATCGTCAACTATTTTCCTTGCGATATGAAATCCGCTTGCGTCCTTTAGATGGGTATCTAGGATAATGATGTCGTAGAGCCCACTGTCGCTGGCTGCCAGCCTTTCAAGGCATTCTTTTCCGCCCGTGGCCGTGTCTACTTCAACGGGCAGGGAGCGCAGGTAGCGCATATACATTGTGCATATGTCCCGCTCCGGTTCTACAATCAGGATCCTTAGCACCGGCGTTTCAGCCGTGACTTTGTGGTGCCCGCCCTGGCGAAGGTTGCCCAAGTCGAGCGTCAATGAATGCACTTGAGAAATGCGATCTTGTTGCTTTTTGTGCGATTCATGCTTTAGCATTGACGACGGGTGTGCGCAAATTATCGAGATGTCAAGGTTCAATGCCATCCACTCATTGTATGTGTCCTGCCACCAACTTTCCAGTGTGACGCACTCGTCAAACTGCCGGTGCTTGCTCAGGTAGCATGCTGCATCAGCGACGAGCAGGCATTTTCCAGTTCTGCCGGACGCGGCCCTCACATCTATGGCCTTTTCAACCTGAGCCTTTAGCTCATCGAAGAGCCGAAGGTCGCCTGTGGCCGCAGACGTGTAGAACGGACTAAAGTCAATGATGCGCAAATTGCCATCTTCAATATGACGAGCATAGTCAGGTATTCTTTGTGAAATTCTTGAAATAAAGTCCTTCTCGCATGCGTCGACAGTCGCATATACGCAGTACTGGCCTGCAGCCAGCGCATGGTTGATGCATTCTATCTCTGCGGAACTCCGCTCAGCTTCCTCATCGTATAGAAGCATCAGATGCTGTTTGTCCGAAGAACGGAGCAGGTCAAAAGCGGCCAGAGTCAATTCAGGATGCTCCTCCGTCCTGTACTGGCTTTACATTGTTATTATAACCTTGTATGGCGACATGCGAGTGCAATTGTTGCTGCCGATTATTCGATTCCCGGTTTGTAGAAATGTTTTCCAGCTGATCCTTTCCAGAAGCATCGACAACCAAGTCATGGGTGTCTACAACAGCGTTCTTGGAATACATGTAATGGGGAAAGCATTCAAGGGATTTTTTTGAAAACGGACAAAGATAAGAGCCTTCGAATGGCCTGCCCTGCCACCATTCCTCCACCATGGCACATTCGTCAAAATGCTTGTTCTCAAACAGAAATCCGGTGCCGTCTCCTACAAATCTGACGTGTTTGTTCAATCGGCCTTTAGCCATTTCTAAGAACAGATCCTTGGCTTTTTCAAATGGTTCCATGTTTCCCACCAGCGCCGAGATGTACAAAGGAGCCAGATCCACAATGACTAGATTTCCGTTTTCCACGTTCTCCTTATAGTTCACAATTGTCGAGGAGAATCTCTCGATGTAGCCCTCGTCACGAAATCGAATCGTCGCGTAAACGCATAGCTGTCCCTTCCTCAGCCCTTCATTCAGGTACAGCGACACGGCAGAGTCGAGTTCATCCCTATTTTCATAGAGCAACGCAACGTGCTCGTTGTCAATAGGGTCCAAGAGCAAATTCCTGCCTTCCACAGCCTCACTTAGTCGCTCTATAACTGCTTATAATCTTACATGGTCTGTTCTTCTAGAAAAATTCACACTGGTTACGACTGCGCATTGTGCCAGCGCTCGACAAGATCACAGACAGATTTTGGGTAGGGGCGCGACCAGCAATATGTCGAAACAGTGGTGTGCCATAAAGAGATGAATATGTACAATCCCTCGCGGCTCAGAGTTCTGTAAATGCTCACGGCCACAACGGCTGCGGAGCAACGTATCTTGCTTTGCCCTCTTTTTCTTTCCCTAGCAGTTCCATTTCAGGGAACTTGTCCCTAAAATCAAGCATTTGCCAATTTTGGTTCTAAAGCTAAAATATAGGGTCAATAGTCTTAGGCATGACAATGCACTGGTTGGGCCTTTTGGTGGTACTTGCGTCAGCAGGGATCATTAGCGGCATTGTCGATTCACTTACCGGATTTATCGCGCAGTATGGATACCCGGCAGTTTTTACAGCCGCATTTCTCGAAGTCATTTTTCCTCCGATTCCAAGCGAAGTCATTTTTCCGCTGGTCGGCTTTACGGCATACAGCGAAGGCTTGGGCCTTGGCAATGCACTGGGAATGGCCACAGTTGGCGCCGCTGGCTCTACCGTAGGCGCGGTACTGATTTATTTTATTGCAATGAAGGCAGGCAGGGCCGCGATCCTGAGGTTTGGAAAGCATGTCAGGATAGGCGAGGCGGAACTCGCCAAGGCAGAAAAATGGTTTGAAAAATATGGTGCCGTCGCAGTCTTTACCGGTAGGATGGTCCCAGGGATACGGGAAATAATTTCGATCCCTGCAGGCATAGGCGGCATGAGAATGCCAAAATTCGTGGTCTTTACCTTCTTTGGTTCGCTTGTATGGTGCATCGCGCTGACTCTGGTCGGATACTACTTGGGAGAGGCGTGGAGCAGCTTTTCCGAAGAGCTCTCTTCTGTGTTTAGTGTCATTGGCATCGCAGTAGTGGCGGCAATTGCGGCCATAATCGGAGTCGTCTTTGTTCGGCGGCGCGCAAGAAAGGCACCTGCGAAGGAAGAGCACTGAAGGTACATCTAAACATGTAGTTGTATGTGAGCGCGTGTGTCTCTTTCTTCTTCAGACGCCCTTTGCGGCAGAAGTAGTTGAAGTGCTGGTCATCAGCAGGCACAATAGCGCCTTTTGGACATGCATCCTGTTCTCTGCCTCGGTCCACACCACAGACTGCTTGCCGTCAATGACTTCGGATGTCACTTCCTGTCCGCGCTTTGCAGGGAGACAGTGCATAAAGATGGCATCATCATGGGCAAGCTTCATCGTCGCTGAATTTACCTGGTATTTCGGCAGAAATGTCGCCTCCCTTGTGGCTTTTTCCTCCTCCTTGCCTATTGAGATAAACGTGTCTGTGACTACTACGTCGGCATCCTTGACGGCCAGGGCAGGATCCTCAGTCAGGATGATTTGCGATCCGGTCTTGCGTGCTTCGGACTCTGCAAGCAGGGCCGCCTCTTCCAGCGGTGAGTACCCCCGGGGGCATGCCGCAGTCATGCTAACTCCTGTCTTGGCGCAGCCTATCAGCAGGTCATTACAGACATTGTCTCCGTCACCTAGCCATGCAAGCTTTAGGCCCTTGAGCCTCTTCTTGTATTCCAGGATGGTCAGAAGATCTGCCAAAATCTGGCAGGGGTGAAACGAGTCCGAAAGGCCGTTCACTACAGGAACCGAGGCAAACCTGGCCAGTTTTTGCACATCCGTGTGATCATAGACCCGCGCCATGATACAATCCAGGTATAGAGACAGAGTCTTCGCAGTGTCCTCGATGGATTCACCGCGGGACAACTGTATGTCATTTGTGCTGAGGTACACTGCATCTCCTCCAAGCTGGTTCATGCCGACTTCAAAGCTGACCCTGGTTCTGGTTGAAGGCTTTTGGAAAAGCATCCCAAGGCTCTTTCCGCGCAGAAGGGGCCTGTCGGCTCCCCTCTTGTGATCTTTTTTCATCCTAGCAGCAAGTTTCAAAATGAGCATGATCTCCCCTGTGGTCAGGTCGCCCATGCTCAGGAGGTCTTTTTTACTTAAGGAGGTCTTCAATGTCTTCATCTGTCAGATATATGACCTTGTCCTGGTCAGTCTCTTTATCTTCTTTGCGCTTCTTCTTCCCTTCTTCGTCCTCCTCCTCCGCTTTGTCTAGCTTCTTCTTCTTCCTTTCCTCTTCTTCCTTTTCCTTCTCCTCCTCTTCGGCGCGAGCCCTTTCACGTTCCTCCTTCTCCCTTTCTCTGGCGCGCTCTTGTTCTGCCTTGCGCTTTTTCTCCTCGTCTTTCTTTTTGTCTTCGTCGCTCTTTTTCTTGAACAGTCCGCCGAACCGTCCCTTCTTTTCCTTGGGCTCCTCTGCTACAACCGCAGCAGGCTGCTCTTGCTTCTCCTCCTTCATCTCCTCTTGTATGATAGTAGTTGGGGTTCGCTCTGGTGCTTCCACGGGAGCCGGCTTTGGAGCAGGCGCCATAATGGGTTTTTGCTCCTCAATTTTGCGCGGCTCCATAACAGGACGTGGCTTCTTTTCAGGCAGAGGTACTGCGACTGGTGGTACGGCGGGCTTGACGGGTTCCTGCTCTCGGGGCAGGGCCGCTGCCGTCGCAAAGATGCCAGAGCTGAGCGGTGCCGCCGTCGCAGGCTCTATCACCTCCTTCCTTTGCTCAGGCTCGGGCGGATGTGCATGAGGTTCCTCGTGTATAGGTTCGGGGGCGATGGGCCGCGGGGCCGACATCAGGTCCTCCACCCTGACCTCCCCTGCGGTTCCGAACAGCGATTCAATGAACTTGTCAGGCTCGAACTTGATAATGTCGTCGTAGCCCTGGCCTATGCCTACATAGGCTACGGGTTTTGAAGTGATGTGAGCAATAGATATCGCAGCGCCTCCCTTGGCGTCGGCGTCAATTTTTGTAAGTATCGCCCCGTCAAAATTTGAATACTGAAAAAATTCCCGCGCCTGGTTGATGGTATCATTGCCTGCAAGCGCGTCTCCAATAAAGAGCTTCGAGTCGGGCTTTACCACTCTCACGATTTTTGCCATCTCGTCCATGAGGTTCTTCGATGTCTGCATCCTTCCTGCAGTATCAACAAGTACGGCATCGATGTAGTTCTTTCGTGCGTGTTCTACCGCGTCGCGGCCGACCGCCGACGGGTCGGCTCCATACCTCTGGGCTATAACTTTCAGCGAAAGCTTGTTTGCGTGCTGCGTGAGCTGCTCGATTGCGCCGGCCCTGTGGGTATCTCCTGCTGCAACTACGACTGAAAGCCCGCTTTTCCTTATCAGGTTCGCGACCTTGGCTACGGTGGTAGTCTTGCCAGTGCCGTTGATTCCGAGGAAAACCACAACATACGGGCCCTGCTTGGCGGCCTTTTTCTCCCGGATTTTTTCCAGCAAGTCGAACTTGCCTGCGTTTGCAAAAACCTCGGCCACCGAATTCTGCAGCTTTGATTGGATTATCCTGCCCGCGTCCTCGCTCTTCTCAAGTTTCAACCCCATGAGTTGCTGTTTTAGTTTAGAGGAGAGCGCCTCGACTGCCTCCTGCGCGACATCGCTTTCAAGGAGAGACATTTCCAGATCGAACAGAGTGTCGTCAAGGACCTTTCCGGTAATCTCTTTCTGGCCTATACCCTTTGTGGCGCTTGAAAATGCCTTCCTTAGCTTGTCAAACATGCGCCTTCATCATGATATTTTTCTACTTCTTCGTTGGGCAGTTTAAGTTCAGCCCTATTGTTGTTGTTGCTGCGCCGCCCGAAGCATCTGGTTTATCTGCGCCTGTATCTGCTGCATGCGCATTTCGATTTCCTGCCGCTGGGCCTCAAGCTGCCTTGCTGCGACATCGTATTCTTTTATTCGGGCCTCAACATAGTTGAGAGCGTCTTCCCGGGATTTTTCTATTGCAACTCCGGCGCCAAAGTTTACCAGCAGCTTCTTTATCGGAGGCACGCTTGTCTTGACGTAGACGCCAATCCCCACCGGCATTAGTGACTCTACCTCCGAATCGGAGGAAATACTCTGGATAGTAGTAGAAGCGAGCCGGGCCTCCTCGGCCAACCTTGTAACCGTCAACTGGCGTGAGACTATGTCA
>DATEIL010000117.1:0-3890 GCA_035279085.1 Nitrososphaera sp. | reverse complement strand
CTTTTCCAAGTTTGAACTTGTAAAGCGCAAGCTCGGTAGTGCCATGAAGTCTGTGGGCGAAGTGATGGCAATTGGCAGGAGTTTCGAAGAAGTGGTTCAAAAGGCAATCAGGATGTGCGACATGGGCAAGGACGGGCTGGTGGCAAATTCGACCGCTAATGCTGCTCCCACTTTTTCGCAGGACGACATTGAAAGGATAGAGCAGGCACTGATCCACCCAAACGACGAAATCATTTTCGCGGTAGTCGAGGCAATGAAAGCGGGCATGAGCATCGAGCGCATCTACGAGCTTGCTGCCATCGACCAGTGGTTCCTAGTAAAGATAAAGAACATCGTGGACATGGAATCCAAGCTGCGCAAGTCCAGCTTTGACGAGGCCCTGATAAGAAATGCCAAGAAATTGGGATTCTCCGACAGGCAGATAGCACGATGCCAGAACACGGACGAGATGCAGGTTCGGGCGGTCAGGGAAAAGTTCGGCATAGTCCCCGTGGTAAAGCAGATCGATACCCTGGCCGCGGAGTGGCCAGCCAAGACAAACTACCTCTATCTGACCTATGGCGGCAGGGAGGACGATGTAACGGTGGACGCCAAATCCAGCAGCAGGATGATAGTGCTGGGCGCCGGCCCGTACAGGATAGGGAGTAGCGTGGAATTTGACTGGGGGACCGTCAATATGGTATGGGGTCTCAAGGAGAATGGCGTGAAAGAGATCTCTGTCATAAACTGCAACCCCGAAACCGTGTCGACTGACTATGACATCTGCGACAGGCTTTACTTTGAGGAGCTGACCTTGGAGCGCGTTTTGGACATTTGCGGTAAGGAGCATCCGACTGGAATCGTCACCTGCGTCGGAGGACAGACTGCAAATAACCTGACACCCAAGCTCGCAAAAAACGGTATCAAGATTATCGGCACCAGCAGCGAAGATGTGGACAGGGCCGAGGACAGGGCCAAATTCGGACAGCTTTTGGATTCACTTGGGATAAAACAGCCTGCATGGAAAAAGTTCACGTCGCTGAGTGATGCCAAGGAATTCGCGGACGATGTCGGCTACCCGATGTTAGTCAGGCCGTCATACGTGCTCTCTGGTGCTGCCATGAAGGTAGTGTGGGGCGAGCAACAGCTAGAGCGCTTCCTCACAGACGCAACTAACGTAAGCCCCGACCACCCCGTCGTAATAAGCAAGTTCCTTCAGGATGCTGCAGAAGTCGAAGTGGATGCAGTCTCTGACGGCGAGCAGGTCATAATCGGTTCCGTCATTGAGCATATCGACAATGCAGGAGTGCATTCGGGCGATGCCATGATGAGCATCCCTCCGTGGCGTCTGGACAGAAACACCATGGATACAGTGACGGACTATAGCACGAGGATTGGCAAGGCGCTAAACGTGAAAGGCCCGTTTAACATCCAGTATTTGGTGAAAGACGAGCAGGTCCTGGTCATAGAAGCAAACGTCAGGGCTTCACGCTCTATGCCGTTTGTTTCAAAGTTTGCCGGCTTTAACATCATCAACCTGGCCGCAAAGGCCATGACCGGCAATCCCCTGCCCCAGTCGGCCAAGGACCTCTGGCTCAAGGCAAACGGCTTTGGGATAAAGGTTCCCCAGTTCTCGTTCATGCAACTTGAAGGCTCGGACATCGTGCTCGGAGTGGAAATGCAGTCAACAGGCGAAGTCGCATGCTTTGGCAACAGCTTTTACGATGCACTTTCAAAGGCATACATGGCCGCTGGCTACGCGCTGCCCCTATCAGGCTCTGCACTGATTACAGTCGGCGGCCAGAAGAACAAAGAGAAGCTCCTCCCGATTCTGTCAATGATATCCTCGATGAACTTTAGCATCCTTGCGACCGAGCACACCGCAGAGTTTCTTGAAAATAACAATATCAGAGATGTCCAGCTGGTCTACAAGATAAGTGAGCCGGACAGAAAGCCAAACATCTCCGACCTTCTCTACGAGCGGAAAATAGACTTTATCATAAACATTCCGGCGACTTCAACTATTGAAAAATATGTCGGCATGCTGTACGACGAGTACCAGATCCGCAGAAAAGCCGTTGAAATGGGCATCCCGGTGCTCACGACTATTGAAAGCGCCAGCTCATTTGTCAAGACACTTGACTGGCTCAGGAACAATACCCCGACCCTGGCGCCATTACGGGACTATGTAAAACTCGAGTAGCAAAGACAAAAGCAACATAGGCTCGCTTATACGATACTCTGAAGCATTGCAGAGTCGCCCACAATGGAACCATCCAGTCTTGCAACAATGCAATCTTCGAGCCCGCCGGGGTAATCCATAACCCGGGAAATTATTGGCGAAATGGACTTGCGATAAGTCCTAGGTCCATGTGCGTAGAGGTATTGATTGAAGCTAGGCACTATCACAATATCCACCGAGCCCTCCTCCGAGAACAGGGCTTTCTTTTTTGCCTGAAGATATACCCACACCCGTTCGCCGTTGATAACGCTACCTTCTTTCAGAAACACGGGGTGAAGGTGACCCATGACTATCCTCCGGAGGCCAGACCTGACGTCTGAGGGCATGCTGTGGCCGTGGACAAAAAGCGTATCTTCGAGCATCATGCCTTTGCTGCTTATCATGCTCACTTCGCCCGGCACAAGGTGGCGGATATTGCCGTCATGGTTACCGGGAATCAGAAATACCTCCTGCCCCATGGAACACAGCCTCTTCAAAAATGATGGAATTTCATCCCATTCTTGCTTTGTTATTGCCCCTACCTTGTGTTTCATATCACCAAGAAGGATAAAGGCGCTTGCGTCATGGATGCGCGCAAGCAGTGACAGCTCGGAGATCATTTCCTCTGTGGCGTTTTGTTGGACCGTCACGCCCTTTGCGTCAAGCTCGGCTTCAAAGCCAATGTGGAGGTCAGTTACGGCGATGTATTTTTTTTCATTGGCATCTTGCACCAATAGTGCGGCGTGTGGATGGAGCGGCCTGACCTTCACAGTCTCTGTTAAATAGGCGCATCAAGCAAATAAACAAGCCGGAAATTGACAGAATCCAAGGCCCATGGCGCAATTTCGATTCGCGGCATCAAGCAGCTTGTTTTCAGACCAAGTGGCAGGGTGCTTTGGATGGTAGTGGGAAGAGACAATGAGCACTGGTCGGATCCTCAGCTTGGATTTTGCACCTGCAAGGACTTTTATTTCAAGGCACTCTCTGGCGGGCCGGAATGCTATCATTTGAAGAGCATACGCAGCACTATTGAACACCCTGAACACTCTGTACTTGAATTTGACGACAGGGAATATATCAGCCTGCTTCAGGCCATAGTCGACGACCAGTCGACGATGCTAGGCCGTTGTTGAAACCTGCGTGCTTGAATCCTGCTGCTTTTCTTGTTGTTGTTGTTCTTCTTGTTGTCGTTCCTCTGGCGGAGGTCCTTCAGTAACCACGACATCAGCTTCCGGCCCCAATGCCCTCGCTTCGCCGCCCTTTCTGCCTATCGTGCTATAGTATTCAGTGCCGCGCTCTTGCTTTACGATCTCGCCACCACGTTTTCCAATTTCGCTATAAAATTCTGCGCCGTAGCGCTCCTTTACCGTTCCTCCGCCCTTTTCGCCAATCTCGCGATAAAAATCGGTGCCATACCTTTCCTTTACTACCTCCCCTCCTCTTCGGCCGGCCTGGCTCAAGCCTTCCCTGTCCTGCGCGCGGGCCTCTCCGCCGGCCTTGGCCACTCTCAGCCGCGTCTCAGGATTAGCAGCCGCCAAGCCCCTCTTCTGGTGTGGTGCGATGCCACCTTTTCTCGCCACTCTCTGTCTTGTTTCTTCGTTGGCTGATGCCAGCCCTCTCCGACCGTGTCCGGCTTCAGCAGCCTGCTCCGTGTCCATGCCTGACTAGACACGCATATAGCTTAAAAGGG
>DATEIL010000116.1:0-19821 GCA_035279085.1 Nitrososphaera sp. | reverse complement strand
ATGCGACGGACAAGGCGCTGCCTGCAAAAATCGTACTCTTTAATTCCAACAGAAACAGCGGCAACATCCTCTACCGCGACGAATTTGACAGCTGGGCAAAGGACAATGCCAACCTGAGCGTAATTTACACCATAACCGATGAGAGCGAAAAAAACTCTGGTCAGCAGTGGCAGGGAGAACGCGGGAGGATTGACAGGTCCATGCTGAAGCGACACTTGACAGATCAGCAATTGTCAGAATCTGTCTACTATGTGTGCGGACCTCCAGGAATGCTGAAGGCAATGAGAGATTTGCTTGCAGAAATGCAGATGCCCAAGGACAGGATAAAGGACGAGGAATTTACGGGGTACTGACATATGAGCATTGGATATTGGGCCGCCCATGAACAGTATTCGATGGATGAGCTGCTAGAGTTTGTTGTCGAAGCCGAGAAGGCCGGCTTTACATCTACAATGACAAGCGACCACTTTCATCCCTGGTGGCATGAAAATGCATACGGTAACTTTACCTGGGTCTGGATATCGGCGGCAGCTGCGCGCACAAAGAAAATGCGGTTTGTTACGGGCGTTACTGCTCCCGTCTACCGGTATCATCCTGCGATAATTGCGCAAGCCTTTGCATCGCTGGATGTTTTGTATCCTGGCAGGATCGGCCTTGGCCTTGGAAGCGGAGAGGCAATGAATGAAGCTCCGCTTGGGTTTGACTGGCCCAGCGCGAAGGCCCGGCTAAAGAGGACAGAAGAAGCCATCCATATAATCAAGAGACTCTGGGGCCAGAGCGATGCAGCACCTGAACAGATGGCTGCAGAAGAAAATGAAGATGATGATGCTATGGATAAGGACGACAACGGTGGGTTTGTGAATTTCAATGGCGAATATTTTCTCCTCCGAGATGCAAAGCTGTATACTCCGCCAGCAGGCCGGATCCCTCTTTACATGGCTGCCACAGGCCAGAATTCTGTCAGAATTGCAGCACGGTTCGCTGACGGGCTGATAACCTATCTCAACCCTGAAAAAGCTGAAAAGGTGCTGGAAACATTTGACACGACTCTGGAGAAATTGCAGCGCGGGGTCAAGCCAAAGATTGCCGAATACAAAGTCTCGTACTCTGATGATTATGAAAAAGCGCTGAAATCGACTTACTTTTGGCGGGCTACTTTGATAAAGAATGTATTCAACTCCGACATCAGCGACCCGCGCAAGCTGCAGCGCAAGGCACTAAGGGAAGTCCCAGACAAGGAACTGGAAAAATCAATCGACATCACAACCTCTATTGAAGACTGCATATCCTCAATTGAAAAATATTTTGCCGCAGGATTTACCAGTGTTTACGTGCACAGCACCAGCCCTGACGAAATTCGATTCGTGAAAGAGTTTTCAAAAAAAGTCCTGCCACACTTTGCAAAGGGCGAAAAGCCCGGCGTGGCGACTGAAGCCTGATGCCTGAACCCTGAACCTATGCGAGGGTTCCGGCCTGTCAATCTTTTCCTCTTCTTCTTTCTTTACTTCTTGTTTCGGCACTTGCTGTGATTTCGCTTATGGCGATTCGGATTGCAGATATGCCCGTTCTGAAGGGAAATGCTCCGGCGCCTGCGAGCGAAACTGGGTGCACCCATTCGTAGAACGCGACAATATTATTCTTCTCAGCGTCAACCTTGGAGACAAGTCTTGAGAGCAAAGTCTCACATTCATCAACTCTTCCAAATCTGCTCCTGGCCAGCATTTCGATTCCTGTAGTCCAGGGCCAGAAGGTATGGTTGTGGTACTGGTCGGGCTCAAGAACCCATGGGCCCGTTTTTAGCAGTTGTACTTCGGTTACCAGTGGGATATTCTTGTCATTCCAAATCCTGCTTTTGATTGCGTCCAAAGCGCTAACTGCTCGGTCCTTGATCTCATGTTCTGGTTTCGTCCGAGTCTGCTGTCCTGTTCTTTTTTCTTCCTTGGATTGCCGACTGAGAACATCTTGGAACGTATTTTCGGTAACTGCGACCAGATACAGCGAGATATCCTGCGTCAGGGTTCTGTATGGCCCGCCTGTATGATGGGTTTCCTGCTTGTCAGCGTACGTGCCTTCCCCCCGCACCCAAAGGTTTTGCTCCACTGCATTCATGGCAGTCATTGCCATCTGCGACAGACGATCCGCCTCTTTCTGTAGCTGCATTACTGCAAGCAGGGATGCAAGGTTTTTCAATGCAAGTATCCAGCAGCCTTGGCTATAGACTATTTTTCCTGCACGAAGTACAGTATCCATCCAGTCCTCATTGTGCCCCTGCTCCAATAGTCCGTCGCCGTCAATATCGCGGCTAGCAAGGTAATCGACTGCCTTTAGCATCTTGGGAACCACAAAATCCCTGACGGTGGCGGCGTCGGATACGACGGACTCTGTCCTCAATTCGCCCATGTACATGTCCGATGTTCTGTAGGATGAGGCCGAAACGAGGCCAGACCTGATGTAGGCATCGAGGATCCATGATGTGCTAGAGATCATTAGTGCGGTGGAATCAATGTCCGGGCTTTGTCCATAAACTTCAGAGAAGCCACGAAAAATTGTCGTAGGCAAAGCTCCGCTAAATTCATGCTCGAGGTCCGGCGAAGCGACGTGTGAAAGATATTTCATCTCCGGAGAGCCTCTGCCGTAGATTACCTTTTCCCTGTCCGGCGCTATCTGATGCGACCATATGTACAGGATTTCCTGCATGACATGTTCGAACCTTCCAGAAAGGAACCAGTCCCGTAGAATGTATGAGGCGTCGCGGCACCATATCGCCTTGTAGTATCCACCGGGGTTTACCCCTTCTTCAACAAAATGTTCAGTTGATTCCATGAATTCTTTTACCATGCCATCAAAAGAACTGGCTGCTGCCATTGCACTCCCTTGTTCCTCCTCACCACGACTACTGCCAACTACCACGCCAATCTTAGAGGAACAGTTTCCTTTTTCAAGGTTACAAACTGTTATTTCCAATATGTCCCATCGATAAGCATTGTCAAGAGAAGATCCGCCGGAATATCTCTGTCGGGCATGCGGGCAGCGATTTGATTCGCTAGGCGACATGCAAAGGCATATCCTCGTTGAGCACCATCAAAAGGGGGACATTATAGAGGAATCTACCGAGGCAGAGGCTGCCTAGATCCCTCTTATCCTGCTGGTCTTTCTTTCCTTGGCTATGTATTTGTCATTACCGAATGGATGGCCTCCAAATCCGTGCCTCATGAGTGCAATTGATTTGTAGGCGTCGCTCTCACCAATTCTCGATTTGAATAGCTCCATTACCGACTGGGAAATGACCGGGACGGGGACTTCTTTGTTGATTGCGACCTGTACCAGCCAGTCTACTTCACCTGTGTCTTCTACATAGCTTTCGACTTTATCCATGCCTGTCTCCCTCAGTCCCCTTTCCATCAATTCTACAAGCCACCCGCGGATTACCGAGCCGTGCGACCAATTCCGAAATATGGACGCAAGGTCTAGCTCAAAGTCGCCAGCGTTGAGCAGAGCCGTTCCTTCAGCGATTGACTGGAGCATGCCAAATTCTATCCCGTTATGCACAAGTTTCACAAAGTGACCGCTTCCCGGCCTTCCAGTGTAGAGGTAGCCTCCGTCAACTGCAAGTTCCCTCAGTACCGGTTCTGCAATCCTCGCTCCTTCCTCCGGCCCGCCTACCATGAAGCATGCTCCGTGCCGGGCTCCTTCCAAGCCGCCGCTGGTCCCGCAATCAAGGAACTGGATGCCTTTATCCCGCATCCTCTTTTCCCTTTCGATTGAATCGAGGTAGAATGAGTTCCCTCCATCCATAATGACATCACCCTTGTCCACATGATTTACCAGCTCTTCGAGCACGGCATCCACTGTGTGGCCTGCGGGCAACGACAGATAGATGACTCTTGGCCGGCTTAATTTGCCTGTGAGGGATCTTACATCTGCCACTACTTCGATTCCCTCCTTTCTCAGTTCGGGCTTGTCTGACCTGGCGGTGCCAACCACATCAATCCCCTTTTCATGTGCCTGAAGCGCCAGATTACCGCCCATCTTGCCAAGGCCGACTATCCCTAGCTGCATCATATATTTTCAGCCTCTACTCCCGCCATCAGTCAAGCCGCCAAATGCGAGAAATTCTACCATCTGGGAGCCGTCATTTTCTATCGAGTGCGTTTCGTTTCTAGGTATGTAGATCACATCGCCGTCCCTGAATGGAGCAGTCTCTTTTCCCACCCGCATGCGGCCGGAGCCTTCAATGATGTAATAGATTTCCTCGTGGTCTCTGTGGTCATGCGGCTCATAGGACAGGCTTGGCTGGAGCTTTGCCAGAGAAACGTAAGTGATGCTCTTTAGGCACTGAAACTTTGGGTCCACTTCTGCATCAATGTCCCCGTGCGTCTTTGTGGGCATTGAAAGCAGCCGCCAATCCAGGCCGCTCTTATGCGCAATGGTCGGGTGGACGTTCCGCCAGTTCCTTACAATAACTGTCAATGATGTACAATCGAGACAACAAGTTATTTTATCATTTCAAGAAATACTGCCCTTGCCGGCGACCCGTCGACTCCTCCAAGGGGCAGCGGGAAGCACATGAAAAATAGCCTCTGGCCGATAAATTGCTCCAGGTTGGCAAGGTTCTCCACAATTCCGATATTGTTGGAGAGCAGCAACTTGTGCACGGGCGCGTCCTTGCTTCCGTATTTTTCCACAGATAGCGTGTCAATCCCGATACACTTTATGCGATGCGCCGCTATCCATTCTGCCGCAGAAATTTCAAGGTATGTAAAGTGGGTCGTGGACATGCTGCCGGTACCGGTGTAGAACAGCAGGATGTCATTTTCATTGACTATATGACTTTCCAAATCCTTCACGGCCAGCCCGTGTCCTGGTCTGCTCGATGCATCTACGACCAAGGCCTCGCCGACGAACTTTTCCAGCGGCTCCGCGTCGATGGCATGGCCACCGGGGAGAAAATGTGACCGCGCGTCGGCGTGCGTTCCCGTATGCGAGCCGAGCATGATCCTCGTGAGGTTGACGCCCTTGCCAGCTATCGTGGAGATTGGCTCGAACCTTGGTTCCGGATCGCCCGGATACACGACGGTCCTCTCGTCGATTTTCCTGCTAAGGTCATGGATTCGTGGTGGTTTCAAAAGTGCCGTCCTCTTTTGCCTTAAAGAAGGTAGTACCGGATCGCCCCTTAAAGAGCCCGACTTCGACAACGCCTGGAATGCTTTTCAATTCTGCTTCCAGCCTGTCGTCGATATTGGAGGGAAAATCAAAAGATGTATCCAGGACAAAATTGCCGTTCTCAGTCACATATGGATAGCCCTCCTTGAGCATTCTCATTTTTGGGCTTCCGCCCTGCTCCGAAATTTTCTTTCGGGCAAGGTGGGCAGCAAAGGGATGTATTTCAATAGGCACTGGCCAGGTGAAAGTGTGGACATACTTGCTAGCTTCGGCAGAGATTACCACCTGCTTTGCACCATGATGGACAATCTTTTCGCGCAGCAGAGCCCCTCCGCCACCCTTTATCATGCAGAAACTGCCATTGATTTCATCGGCCCCATCAAAAACCACGTCAATTTCAGGTATCATGCTTTCGTCACCCAGCTTTAGTCCTGCGCACTCTGCTTCGAGCTTTATCTGAAACGAGGTCGGGATGCAGTCGAGGGTATCCTTGCCCTCAAAATTTCCAAGCTCCCTCACGATTGCCGCGGCCATAGGACCGCTGCCTAGTCCGACTACTTGGTTCTTTCTTACAAAATGCCTTACTGCATCACCCGCTATATTTTCAGCGGCAGCCTGGTACGCCTCGGGAATCCAGTTTTGACGCATCTGTTCTTGTGCCATTCCCTGACATTGTTGGGTCTACCGAGTATTTCAAAAGTACCTACCAGTATCACTTCTTCTACTATTATAATCCCAAATTCAATGAGCGAACAGCAGGCACACGCCGCATTGCAATCGAACGATTATATACAGTAGCAACTGCAAATTTTTTCGGCTGGCCTTCGTAGTATAGCCTGGTTAGTATAGGCGGCTGTGGACACAGCTTCTCAAAGTTTTCGGCAGAGACCGCTTGAGGAGGGTTCAAATCCCTCCGAAGGCCCCATTTTGATCTTCTTAATCAATACCTCACGGTAGGTTCTGGCAAAATAATAAAAAGGAAAAAGAGAAGGCTTTACAGCCTTGGAACGAAGTTGTTCAGTTTTCCGTATCTTGCAGTCGCTACGATGATTCCGACGATTGCTACTGCCAGCACGATTGCAGCGATTGCGCCAAACTCTGGTATTACCCATGTTCCGACGATCTCGATGTCTTCAGCTCCTTGTTCGAATGGAATCTTCAAGATTCTTACATCCGCCAATGACTCATCGTCTACTCCTGTTTCTGGGATTGTGTCGACAAAGACTTCATAGTCAATATCGCTTCCTCCTGTTGGAACATTAGCAACGCTGAGTGCCTGAATTACATCTCTCGGAAGCTCGACTGTTAGCACTCCATCAGTGGTTGAACTGATAGTAGCCATCAGGGTCGCTAGGTCTACATCAGATGTCATTTCAGTGACCGTGCCGCCGGTTATCATGTATCTAATTGGGTAATCGTTGCCGCCGATGTCTACCATAATTGTCTTCCATGGTTGTTCTGTACCACTGCCTGCAAATTCGAATGTTGTCTCTTCGGTGATGCCTCTGTATGTTACTTGGACCGTGTACTCTCCAGCGGGTCTCATAAGAGGTCCGCCAGATGGGAATGTGTAGGTCCATGAACCATCAGCTGCAACTGTGACCGGCTCTGTTCTCGCAAGAGTCCCCTGCGGGTTGGTCACCCTAACGAGTATTGGCTGGCCTGCCTGTACATTGGTCACGTCACCAGAGATTGTGATCTGATCGCCAGAGTCGTATGATGTCTTGTCTGTCTGTACTGTCACAGAGGTTGTCTGTGCATTTGCATTGGTTGTTGTCAGTGCTACGGACGCAACTGCTGCTAATAGAATAGCCATTAGTGCATATGCTTTATTGTCCATTATCCCTCATGCACACCTATGTCGGCTATATTTCTATTACTATTTATCCTTTTTGTGAAGAAACTCTAACGACATAGCTCATTTCAAATAACCCGATTAAAAATGACCTCTCAAAAATAGAAAGAAAACGCATAATGAAGCCTATAAATTGCGAATATATATATAGGCTGATCCTTATTTCAATAAATTTGACTTAGATGTTTTCTCTCGAGCACAAGCTATCAAGTTTGGAGGAGCTTTACGTTGTCTGACAAAAAGGCGACAGCCATCAAGATATCGAACCACATCTACCAACCAAAACACGAAATTATTCCAAAGAGCGAAGCCGAAGAAATCATGAGAAAATACAACGCAAAGCCCGGCCAGCTTCCGTACATAATGACAAGTGACAAGGCCATCGAAGATCTCGATGTTAGACCTGGCGATGTGATAAAGATTACAAGAAAGAGCCCTACTGCGGGTGAAAGTGTATATTACCGCTATGTCGTAGAGGGTTGAGTAAATCGAAATGATAGAGAATTCTATCGAGATGTGGCCTATTATTAATGACATTTTGAGAAGAGAAGGTGTTGCTAGGCAGCACCTGAATTCCTATAACGAGTTTATGGAGCGAGGTCTCCAGAGCATTATCGACGAAGTCGGCGAAATTGAGATTGAAACTGCAGAGTATCCATACAAGATCAAGCTGGGCAAGATAAAGCTGCAACAGCCGAGGATAATGGAGCTTGATGGCTCCATAACGCATGTGGCGCCTATGGAGGCCCGGCTCCGCAACCTGACTTATGCGTCCCCCGTCATGCTTGAATGCAGCGTAGTCGAAGACGGCAAGATTCTTGAATCACGCTTTATCCACATTGGCGACATGCCGGTGATGGTCAAGTCAAACACCTGCATCCTCCACAACCTGCCCGATTCAAAGCTTGTGGAATTCGGCGAAGACCCGCGCGACCCTGGCGGCTACTTTGTGATCAATGGCTCAGAGCGTGTAATCGTCGGACTGGAAGATCTTTCATACAACAAGATAATCGTTGACGCGGAAGAGACGACGGGAACCATGCTCTACAAAGCCAAGGTGTATTCATCGATCGTAGGCTACAGGGCCAAACTCGAACTTGTAATGAGGCCAGATGGCTCTATCGTGACAAAGATTCCGGGTTCGCCAGTTGACATTCCACTTATCACGCTTATCAGGGCACTTGGCCTTGAATCCGACAAGGACATTGCCGACGCCGTTTCGCTAAACGACATACTCCAGGACGAGCTCGAGCCTTCTTTTGAAAAGGCAGGCGAGGTGGCAACCAGCCGCGACGCCATAGTCTACATCAGCAAGAGAATCGCACCCGGTATGCTCGAAGAATTCCAGATAAAGCGCGCAGAGACTCTGCTCGACTGGGGACTGCTGCCTCACATCGGCAAGAATCCTGACAACAGGCACGAAAAGGCGCTATTTCTGGGAGAAGCCGCTTCAAAACTTATCGAATTAAAACTCGGCTGGATAGACTCTGACGACAAGGACCACTATGGGAACAAAGTCATCAAGTTTGCCGGCCAGATGCTTGCCGATCTTTTCAGGACCGCCTTCCGCAACCTGATCCGTGACATGAAGTACCAGCTGGAGCGCTCGGGCCAAAAGCGCGGAATCAACGCGGTCGCCGCCGCAGTCCGGCCCGGCATTGTCTCTGACAAGCTGAACAACGCCATTGCAACCGGCAACTGGGGAAGGGGAAGAGTGGGCGTTACCCAGCTTTTGGACAGGACAAACTACATGTCCACCATCAGCCACCTCAGGAGGATCCAGTCCCCTCTGAGCAGGAGTCAGCCCAACTTTGAAGCAAGGGACCTCCATGCAACGCACTTTGGCAGGATCTGCCCCGCTGAAACACCTGAAGGCTCGAATTGTGGGCTGGTGAAGAATCTCGCGCTATCCGCCATCATTTCAGTCAATGTCCAGAGCGCAGAGGTCACCGAGAAGCTCTACGAACTCGGAGTCCAGAACGTAGAGGACGCAAATAACGACCTCCGTGCCTCTGGGACTAGAGTATTCGTTGACGGCAGGCTTATTGGCTACGTCGAAAAGGGCGAGCACCTTGCCGACACCCTCAGGTCAATGAGGAGGTCTGGCAAAATCCACCCGCACGTCGGGATCTACCTTTACAGTTCACAGAATGAAAATGCGACAAAGCGTATCTACATCAGCTGCAACGCAGGCAGGGTGCTGAGGCCGCTTGTCGTAATCCGCGATTCAAAGCCACTTGTTACATACGAGGTAATCGAAAAGATAACCAAAAAGTTCCTCTCATGGGGTGACCTGCTATACATGGGAGTGATCGAGCTGGTAGACGCAAACGAGGAGGAAAACTGCTACGTCGCTATCGATCCGAAAAAGCTCGAGCCCAAGCACACGCATCTTGAGATATTCCCATCTGCAATCCTGGGCGTAGGCGCTTCAATCATACCCTATCCTGAGCACAACCAGTCTCCAAGAAATACCTATGAGAGCGCGATGGCAAAGCAGAGCCTTGGATTTTCCACTCCTCTGATGAATGCAAGCACCTATGTCCGCCAGCACTTTATGCTCTATCCGCAGACGCCGGTGGTAAGCACAAAAGCCATCAACCTCCTCGGGCTGGAGGAGCGTCCGACAGGGCAGAACTGCGTGGTGGCGGTGCTGCCATTTGAAGGCTACAACATTGAAGACGCTGTCGTCTTTAACAAGTCTTCAGTTGACAGGGGACTTGGCAGGACATTCTTTTACAGGATCTACGAGGCCGAGGCAAAACAGTACCCCGGCGGCATGAAGGACAACTTTGAGCTTCCGCAAGCCGATGCCAACATCCGCGGCTACAGGGGAGAAAAAGCGTACCGCCTGCTGGAGCAGGACGGCGCAATCATGCACGAAGCCGTGGTAAACGGAGGAGACATCCTGATCGGCAGAACCTCGCCTCCAAGATTCATGGAGGAATACAAGGAGTTTGAAGTAAAGGGGCCGTACAGGCGTGATACTTCAGTCGGAGTCAGACCGTCCGAGAACGGGGTTGTCGACACTGTCATTGTAACCCAGTCCGTCGAAGGCGGCAAGATGTACAAGATCCGGGTCCGTGACATGCGCATCCCTGAAATCGGTGACAAGTTTGCATCAAGGCACGGTCAGAAGGGAGTGGTCGGGATGCTGGTAAACCAGGAAGACCTTCCATACACCGAAGAAGGCATTGTCCCCGATGTCATGATTAACCCGCACGCATTTCCCTCAAGGATGACTGTCGGCCAGTTCATGGAGTCGCTGGGCGGCAAGGCCGCATCGCTCCGTGGAAGGATTGTGGACGGCTCTGCATTTCTGGGCGAAAAGCTCGACGAGATCAAGTCTTCAATGGAGCAGTATGGATTCAAGTATACTGGCAAGGAGAGCATGTATGACGGCAGGACGGGCCGCAAATTCCCTGCTGATGTCTATATCGGCGTAGTCTACTACCAAAAGCTCCACCACATGGTTGCTGACAAGATCCACAGCAGGGCCAGAGGCCAGGTGCAGATGCTTACAAAGCAGCCCACCGAAGGCAGGGCACGCGGAGGCGGCCTCAGGTTCGGAGAGATGGAGCGGGACTGCCTTATCGCGTACGGCGCCTCAATGATGCTCAAGGACCGTCTCCTCGAAGAGTCGGACAAGGCCGAGGTCTACATTTGCGAACGCTGCGGACTGCTTGCATACTATGACGTAAAGCAGCGCAGGTATGTCTGCAGGGTTGACGGAGACAAGGCCAAGATATCGTCCGTGGTCATTGCATATGCATTCAAGCTGCTCTTGCAGGAGATGATGAGCCTTAACGTCGCACCCCGGCTCCTTGTAAAGGAGAAGGTCTAGCAGGGGAGGCAGGAGGTTTTACAATGATGGAAGAATCTGCAAAGATATTGGGCGGGATCAAGTTCAGCGTTTGGTCTCCTACCGAAGTCCGCAAGTTTTCAGTAGCCGAAGTAACGGCACCAGAGACGTACGACGAGGACGGAATGCCGGTCCAGGGAGGACTCATGGATAACAGGCTTGGAACACTCGAGCCGGGGCAAAAATGCGCCACATGCGGCAACACTTCTGCCAAGTGCCCTGGGCACTTTGGCCACATCGAGCTGGCCGAACCCGTGCTCCACATTGCCTTTGTTGACGACATACACAAGCTGCTGCTGATAACATGCAGGTCATGCAACAGGATCAAGCTGGACTCTGAGGACTTGGCAAAGTACAAGAGCATCCGCGATACAAAGGCTGCATATGCCGTTATCACGCTCGAGAACATCAAGGACGAGATCATAGAGCGGGCAAAGAAGGTCAAAGATTGCCCACACTGTGGAAAGGACCAGTACGACCTGATATTCACAAAGCCGACTATATTTGTTGAAAAGACCGACGCCGGCGAAAACAGGCTGCTCCCGATTACCATACGTGAGCGTCTGAGTCACGTCCCTGACGACGACCTCACCCTGCTCGGATACGACCCGCGCACCGCAAGGCCCGAGTGGTTCGTGCTCCAGGTGCTGCCTGTCCCACCCGTCACGGTCAGGCCCTCAATCATCCTTGAAACCGGAATCAGGTCTGAAGATGACCTGACCCACAAGCTGGTTGACATTATCCGTGTGAACCAGAGGCTCAAGGAGAGCAAGGAAGCAGGAACTCCTCCGCTTATCGTGCAGGACCTTGTCGACCTGCTGCAGTACCATGTCACTACCTACTTTGACAACGAAGTCTCTGGAATCCCGCAGGCCCACCACAGGTCGGGCAGGCCGCTAAAGACCCTGACCCAGAGGCTGAAGGGAAAAGAGGGAAGGTTCAGAGGCTCGCTATCAGGCAAGCGTGTCGACTTTTCCAGCAGGACAGTCATTTCGCCTGACCCGAACCTCCGCATTTCTGACGTGGGCGTTCCTACGGATGTTGCCAAGAAATTGACGATTCCCGAGACCGTTTCACAGTGGAACCTTGAGAGGCTCAAGAACCTGGTGATGAATGGCCCCAACACCTACCCCGGCGCCAACTATATCATAAGGCCGGACGGGGTAAAGATCAGGCTCGATTACGTAACGGACAGAAAGGCTATTGCAGATTCGCTGGCTCCGGCTTATATCGTAGAGCGCCACCTGACAGACGGCGACATTGTGATCTTTAACCGCCAGCCGTCGCTCCACAGGATGTCGATAATGGCCCACAGCGTGCGCGTCCTTCCATACCGCACCTTCAGACTGCACCCCGCAGTATGTCCTCCCTACAACGCAGACTTTGACGGAGACGAGATGAACCTCCACGTGCCGCAGAGCGAAGAAGCCCGGGCGGAAGCGACCCTTTTGATGCGCGTCCAGGACCAGCTTATCTCGCCGAGGTATGGCGGCCCAATCATTGGGGGGATAAGGGACTTTATCACCGGCGCATTCATGCTAACCCGGGAAGGCTCGACCCTCACAAAGGACGAGATGGCAAACCTGGCCATGATAGGTGGATACAACGGCCCCCTGCCAGAGCCGGATGTGACTTCAAAGAGCGGCGAAAAGCTCTACGCGGGAAGGCAGCTCTTCTCGCTCTTTCTGCCAAAAGACTTTAACTTTATCATCACGTCAAAGTGGAACAAGGCCGCAAAGGGCGAGGGCAAGGACGTAGTTATCAAAAATGGCCAGCTGCAGACCGGAGTTATTGACAAGGCATCTATCGGTGCCGAGGAGCCTGACAGCGTGCTCCACCGGATTGCAAAGGACTATGGCAACGACGCGGCGCGCAAGTTCCTCGACTCGATACTTACCATGCTCAAGACATACATCACCCACAGGGGCTTCACATACGGCTACTCTGACCTGTGGCTCAGCCCGGAGACTAGGCAGGAGATTAGCGACATCATACAAAAGACCTATGAAAAGGTGTACGAGCTGATACAGCAGTACAACGACGGGACGCTCCCGCTGACAAGGGGGCTTTCTGCAGAAGAAGCGCTCGAACTCTATGTCGTAAACGAGCTATCAAGGGCCCGCGACAGGGCAGGCAGGACGGCTGACAGGGCCTTCCCTGACGATAACTCGGGTGTAATCATGGCCTCCACAGGTGCCAGGGGCTCGACTCTGAACATCGGCCAGATGACGGCGGCTCTTGGCCAGCAGTCAATCAGGGGCAAGAGGATCCAGAAGGGCTACCACAACAGGGCGCTTTCGCACTTTAAGCCGCGGGACGCAAACCCAGACGCAAAGGGATTTGTAAAATCAAACTACCGCGACGGGCTGTCGCCGCTGGAATTCTTTTTCCATGCGATGGGCGGAAGGGAAGGTCTCGTGGATACTGCGGTCAGGACCCAGCAGTCCGGCTACATGCAGAGGAGGCTTATCAATGCGCTTGAGCACTTAAAGATCGAATACGACCAGACCGTCAGGGATCCTCACGGCAATGTCATCCAGTACATCTATGGCGAAGACGGGATAGATCCTGCCAAGAGCGACCATGGCGAGGCCGTAAACCTCTCAAGGGTTATCGAGGCTGAATCCATTGTGGACGAAGGACGCAAGGCCACTGAAAACGACATCAAGAGCATCCTGACAAAGCACGCTGAAACCCTCAATCCGAGGATGAAGGTAAACCTGGAAAAGGCGCTCATGGAAAACAAGCTGAGCAAGGAGGGCGTAGAGAAGGTCATGAAGAAGGTGCTTGATCTGATAGACAGGGCACTTGCAGAGCCCGGAGAGGCAGTCGGAGTCGTAACGGCGCAGTCGATAGGCGAGCCGGGCACGCAGATGACTCTCAGGACTTTCCACTTTGCCGGCGTCAAGGAACGAAACGTCACCCTCGGCCTTCCAAGGCTCATAGAACTGGTAGACGCCCGCAAAAAGCCCGTCACGCCTACCATGGACATTTACCTTGACGAAGCCCACAGGGTTTCAAGGGAAAAGGCGCTCGAGATCGCAAGGGATATACTCTTTACAGAGATCGGCGCGCTTGTGGACAAGACCGATACGGACTATGGCGGCATATTGACGTTCCACCTGTCAGAAGCCAAGCTCGCAGAGCGTGGCTGCACTCTGGCAGATGTCCAGACCGTGCTTGAAGGCTCAAAGAAAAAGTATACAATCAAAGTCAACGAAAGCAAGCTCGTCATCAAGATTACTATTCCAGACGAGCCTGATGCACAGACTCTGCTGACACTAAAGAGCAAGCTCTTAGGGACGCGCGTAAAGGGAGTGCCGGACATTGAGCGCGTGACCATTGTAAAGCAGGACAACGAATGGGTAATTCAGACGGCTGGATCAAACCTTGCAAAGGTAATGCCGGTGGAAGGCGTCGACACGACTAGGACGACTACAAACAATGTCTACGAGATATGGCAGACGCTTGGCATCGAGGCTGCAAGGACTGCGCTGGTAAAAGAGATTACAAACACTCTAGAAGAGCAAGGTCTTGAAGTCGATACGAGACACATCATGCTGGTGGCAGACCTGATGACATCAAAGGGATACTTGCAGCAGATAGGCAGGCACGGTATCGCAGGCACCAAGACATCGGTCCTTGCAAGGGCTGCATTTGAAATCACAGTCCCAACCATTGCTCGGGCATCACTAGAAGGGCAGATAGAGACGCTCAAGGGTGTGACAGAAAACGTTATAGTAGGTGCCACAGTACCCGTCGGCACCGGAATGGTAGACCTATACATGAAGGTGAAGGATAATGAAAACGCTGGAAAAAGTGATTAAAGAAGCGCTGACGACCGACAAGTACAGAAGCGGAGTAAAGGAAGTCCTGCAGTCCGTGAAAGGGTCAAAATTGATAATACTTTCAAACACTGTGTCTCCTGCACAGAGATCAAAGATCGAGGAGCAGGCAAAGGCCGCAAACGTCGCGCTGTACGACTACCCCGGCACTTCTGTCCAGCTGGGCAAAATGTGCAACAAGCCGTTTCGGATAAACGCTATTGCCTTAAAGACTGGAAGCCCGGACGAGATCAGCGCCATCCTCTCAGAGACAAGCAGCACTCCTGGTGGCAGGTAAAGCGCCAAGACTTAAATTGACCTTGACTGAGCAAAAAAGGATGTTGTTGTTGTCGTCGCTGCCAAACAAAGGGTCGCTGTAGAAAAGATGACTGAGATAAAGCTGACCTCTGATGAACTTCGCCTGATGTCCCTTTTCCAGAGCATCACAAGCGCGACAGCACGGGACTGCATTGTAGACGAAAAGATGGACAGGGTAATTTTTGTGGTCAACAAGGGCCAGATGGGGCTGGCTATTGGCAAAGGAGGGTCAACAATAAAGCAGCTCCAGAATGTCGTCGCAAGAAAGGTGGAGCTGGTAGAATTTTCAGACGATCCCCTAGAGTTTATTCGAAATATGCTCAACGCAGAGCTGGTAAGTGAGGTCAAGATTTCCGACAGGCCCGACGGGACAAAACAAGCGATCGTAGTCGTCGATGCCCGGAAAAAGGGCGCCGTAGTCGGCAGGGAAGGCAGAAATGCAGAGAAGGCGAGGCTGCTGGCGAAGCGATACTTCCAAATAACCAATGTATTGATAGTTAGCCCTGAACAACAGGGAACAGGTTACAATAGGGTGAGTATGTAAAAAAGATGGGTAAATCTCCATTAGGACTGTTTGCCGGCAGGGTGCTGCGGGCTAAAAAGAGCCGCGGACGCTGGGCAGACAAGTATTATAAAAGAAGAATGCTCATGCTTGACAAAAAGGCAAACCCGCTTGAGGGCGCGCCACAGGCAAGAGGCATAGTGCTGGAAAAGGTAGGTATAGAATCAAAGCAGCCAAACTCTGCCGTACGCAAGTGCGTCAGGGTGCAGCTGATAAAGAACGGCAAGTCCGTTACCGCTTTCCTTCCCCGGGACGGCGCGCTCAATTTTGTTGACGAGCACGACGAAGTTATCATTGGTGGAATTGGAGGCTCAATGGGAGGAGCCATGGGCGACATCCCCGGAGTAAGATGGCAGGTGTTCAAGGTAAACGGAGTATCGCTAAACGAGCTGGTGCACGGAAGAAAGGAGAAACCGAGGCGTTAATAGAAAAAATGAGCGGCAGAGAACAGGTAAACATCATGCTCTTCAACAAGTGGGATACCACCCAGATTGAAGTAAACGATCAGGGCCTAAAGACTGCAATTTCACTCAAACCTGCGGTCATCCCGATTACATTTGGCCGGCACGAGCACCAGAGGCTCAAAAAGGCCGAGGTCAACATTGTCGAGAGACTGGCGAACAAGATGATGCACTTTGGCAAGAAATATGCAAAGAACACCGGTAGGATGGGGGGCAAAAAGGCGCGCATGCTAAACATCGTGAAGACGTCATTTGACATCATTCACGTAGAAACGGGCAAGAACCCAGTAGAACTGCTGGTCCGGGCAATAGAGAACGCATCGCCAAATGAAGACACCACCAGGATTGTATACGGTGGAGTTGTCTACCATGTTTCGGTAGATGTTGCACCGCTGCGCAGGGTGGACCTTGCTCTCCGCTTTATCGCAGAGGGAGTCAGGGAATCGACGTACTCTAACCCTCAGAGCATAGAAGAGGCGCTTGCCAAGGAAATACTTCTCGCTTCAAACAACGACATGGGCAGCCACGCCGTCAAGAAAAAGAACGAGCAGGAAAGAATAGCAATGGCTTCTAGGTAAGAAGCCAAAGCATCCACTTTTACTCCCACTTCTTCTTTTACTCTTCCTGCATTACCGTTATCTCTTTTGTAGTTACGGCAGAGAGCACTTCGGGGTTTTTCAAGTCGGATAGCAGAAAAGTCCTCAGCTGGTAGTTGCCTGGCTCGTCCGGTGTCCATGATATTCCAATTTCCACGCTGCCGTCCTCGCTGACCTGCCCCGTCTGGAATTCCAGCAACTGAGTAATGCCAACTGAACTCCGGGCCTCGACCATAGCAATAAAGTTCTGACTTTCCGTGGCATTGCCACCGCTAGCTATTGTTGCGGAAATTACGGCAAGCTCGCCTGCAACGGCATTTGCCATCGGCCTTCCCTGCTGATTCTTGAGCTCGGGGGCTTGCGGCTGAAGTGTCGCTGGCGGCGATGATTGCTGTTGTTGCTGCGCGAAAGCCTGATATGAAAATCCGCCGATCATCACGACAACTGCAATCATTGCAAAAGCGGCATGGTTCATCAAAGAGATTTTTTGTGTCATTTTTTGCACATATATACACCTGACTCAAGACTAGGTCTACAAAAAATAAAAACGATCGCAGCGTCAGGCAAGAAGTGCAGCAAAAGAGGGAGAGAGAGCGCAAGCGAGCGCCTATCTCGTCATACCCTTATGGTTAAATAGCCATAGAGAGGAAAACGCAAGGTAGAGAAAAAAAGTTGAGCGGCAAGGACGAATCGGTCTTTTCCAAAGAAGCCCTCATGGGCACGCAGGCCGGCAAGGACATATTGAAGCAAGGCCTGCTTAGGAGCAAGGGCTTTCGACAGTTCAACCAGTACAAGGAAAAGACAGAGAACGAGTTTCAGGGTTTTGCGCAGCGGTTCGTCATGTCCTTGCACAAGGCGATTTCTGCAGACGCCAGTCCAGGTTCGACCATGAAAAGGTTTGCGGAGGAAGTAGGCTCGGCCGATCTCGTCCCGGAAGCCGGACAGCTCGATGGCATCAGGGCGAGGATTTCAAGCCCCGAGATTTTGGGCGACAGGGTGAAGCGCATCCTCAACTCAAACTTTGTCAAAATGACATTTCCGGTATTCAATGCGCTTTTCGACGGCTCCAGCCAGTACTATGGCGACGCAACTTCTGAAGAAAAGAGAAACGCTGTCATTGACGGACACATCATTGCTATTGACCTCAGCGAGCCCATGGACAGGATTGTGGACATGGACGAAGACTTGGAGTACCTGGAGGATTACAAATACATGAACCCCTACATCCTTGCGATTGCAAGGGAAAAAATAGCGCAGGGGGGCGACGGTGTCCTCAAGGCGTTTGAAGAAGGTTTCAAAGACGCAAGGATAGGCCAGTACATCGATGTAAAGCTCAAGTCAAAGCCTCTGTCAATCAACGACGAGAACATGGGCGACTGCTACAAAAAGTACAGGGCAGTCATGGGAACTGCAGGTAGGAACATGGCGCTGAACCGCCGTCCGCTGGGAGATATTTTCCAGCTCGGGATGGCCAAAGCCGGTGAATGCGTCGGCTGCGGCAACGAGATTGAGGACGCAATTAAAAATGGCGCCATCAAGGTGCCTTCCTGGCCTCTCTATTATGCCCTCAATTCTGGAGGAGATGCGCGCCGGGGTTTTGAGCTGACAATGGCCAAGGGTGAGCTCTATCTTGACGAGGCAAAGATGGCCGTAGATATGCTGCCTGAGAGTTTCCAGCTAAAACCGTTCCTAGAGTTCCTCTTCCTTACAGTCAGGCACTACAACCAGTACTGGTACAACGAACTTGTCCGCCGGTCTCCCTTTGCCGAGTTTGAGAAGCGACTGCCAAAATGATGTGGTCTGAAAAGTACAGGCCCGTGCGGGTGGAGCAGATGGTCGGCAACGAAGATGCCCGCCTCGCTGCAATAAAGTGGCTCGCATCCTGGGTGAACGGAACAAAGCCGCTCCTCCTGGTAGGGCCGCCAGGAACCGGCAAGACCACGCTAGTCCGCGCACTTGTCAGGCAGTTTGGCTACGACGTGGTGGAAATGAACGCAAGCGATACTCGGAACAAAGACGCGCTGAAGGCCCGGATAGAGCCTGTATTTCAGAATGTAAGCCTCTTTGCCCGGAACATCCTGCTCTTCCTTGACGAAGTGGACGGGATCTCGGGCAGGGAGGACTCGGGAGGCCTCGACATGCTAGTCGATCTGATGAAAGAGCCGACTGTCCCCGTGATAATGGCTGCCAATGAAAAATCTACGAAAATAAAGGACCTAGCCAAGGTCTGCAAGACCGTGGAATTTCGCCCCGTCCCTCCTCGCCTGCTGATGCTATTCCTCGATAATGTCCTCAAGAGGGAGGGCGCAAGCCTAGGCCCCGGTGACAAGATATCGCTTGTCAATAACAGCGGGGGAGACATCCGTTCCCTGCTGAACAGCGCGCAGTCCCGTACAGCAGGCTATGCCACAGGCTCCAACAAGGATCTTATCGAAATAGATATCGCCGAGGCGATAAACGGATTCTTTAATTCAGATGATTATGAAAAGGCAAGGATTTACATTTCAAAGGCAGACGCATCGTATCCCGATCCGCGCTACACTGCCATGACCCCCGAAGTGCGGAGGAAGGACATGATTGCGGCACTTTTTTCGAGCATAGTAGTAGCTTCGCACTCGGATCCTGAAGGTCTCGCATCAATGCTTGATGTCCTTTCAAGGGTTGATGTACACGTTGGCAGGGCGAACTCTCGGAGGCAGTGGAGCATCCTCAGGTATATCGACAAGATGCTAGCAGGAGGGCTATACGGACCGTCACGCGGCAAAGGGATAAAGTATACCCAGTATTCCCTGCCATGGCCGCTGATGGGTCCGATATTTGCCCGCTCACAGTCAACCCGGAAAATCCTGTCCGAGCTCGCCCCTGCAGTGCATACATCCCGAAGCACTGCCGGCTCGACGGTAATGCCATATCTTATCAGGCAGCTGGTGGAAGAGAAGATCGACCCAGTCGAGTTTGCAGTCGATAATTTCGGCGACGAGACCGTTGGCGAATCGATATCGAAGGAAATGCAGAAAGCAGGAGGAGGAGGAGGCGGCAGCAGGAAATGAGTGAAAAGGGAGAAGGAAGAGGAGCTGGCGGAGGAGACTGGATTCGGCTGCTGGTAAAGTACAAGGGAAAATGCGCCCAGTGCGGAAAGGAGATTCCGCAGGGAGAATACGCCCTATGGTCAAGGTCGTC
>DATEIL010000115.1:0-5453 GCA_035279085.1 Nitrososphaera sp. | reverse complement strand
CGCCGTATGTTCTGACCAACAAGACAGGCATTGTTCCGCTGCAGCCCGGAGCCAATGCAGAACCAGTCACGATGCCCGGACCAGATGGGAAGGACGTGATCGTAGCTCTTAACAACCGCTCCATGAGTCCTACTGTGGTAGACTCTGCAGGAAATGCGACTTACCTTCCACTGAATGCCAACTATACAATGACTGGAACTGAAAAATACGTCAACTCTGGATGGATATGGCCAAAAGGTATCTCCCCGCCCGGCCTTGCACCAATCGATTCATTCTCTGTGACCTTTACCAAAGCGGGAACATACGACTATATCTGCATAATCCATCCTTGGATGGCCGGCGATATAGTAGTCACTGAGTGAGACTGGGGGCATCGCCCCACTTTTTTCTAACACGCTGATAGCGTTCACCTAGCTCACTTTGGAACGTAAATTTAGCCCCTTGCAATAATAGCAACTTTTAAGCATCCGTTCCCAAGTAAGGGAACTTTATTATAGAACAATGATGTCTGATGTAGTGACGTGTGGGCCATCTTCAATTCTGCAGGACAGCCTGTATGCAATCACATTGCTGTTGAAAGGCAGGACGCGTTTGCGATTTTCATAAAATACCATCTTGGCGGAAAGAATTTTTGCTTAACCTGCGAGTTGCCATTTGGGAGTATATCTGAACCAAAGTTGCACAAGAGAGGGGTCCATTCCCATTGACAAAGAGGCCATCATCCAAGAAGCAAGCCGCGAAAAGAAGGCATAGGTCAAAGGAAGAGATTTACGCCGCCATGCTCAAGGTTGCCCTTGAAAGCGTGCCAAAGACGAGGATAATGTACGGCGCATATGTTTCATCAAAGATGCTCAATGAATACCTCCAAGATCAGCTAAAAAAAGGCCTGGTGGAATATAACAAGGCGGGCAAGGTCTACCGGGCGACAACGACAGGAAGGAAGTATCTGCAGGACTTCGCATCACTTGGGATCTAGTCCAAGAATCTCTGATTTTTCTACAAGGAAACTGAGCATCAGCCAAAGGCCCGTCCTGTTGCGTCCTTGCCTTCAATGATTTCAAATGCATCTTCAAGTTCGCAGCAGAAGCATCCGTAATTGATGCAGTCCGCGACGGTATGAGAATTGCAGTCCGGACAATCGCAATTTGGTATTGATGCGCGTTCCATTTAGATTTACAGTGTTAATCGCGCAGCATGTGATATAGAATATCGCATTTCAATTGCGTCCATGGATGAAGAATTGCGCTGCAACTGGAGAGTCCTGGAAGGCCCCCCCAAACATGATGGTCGGAGGATTCGCCCAAGGGCTCCGCAAACGCCATAGCTTTCGTCCTGAGCTTGATTTTTATTAGTTCTCTTACGACACTCTGATCATGGATCACATCCTGGTCAGAGTCAAAGGAACTAGTGTCAGCGATATCCAAAGCGCCCTCAAATCTGATGCTGCGGATCACGCAAAACACGGCTTGCTTCTACGACATATATGGAAGAACGCTGATGATCCTGATGAAGTCCTTTTCATTTTCACCGCCGCCGATCTTGACGGCGCCAGAAAATACATTGAAGCGGCTCATAGCCTAATGCAAAAGGAAAATCCGGAAGCTAGTCTCCCGCAGATGCTTTTCCTAAAAGGAGTCTAATGTCCGCCGGTCTTTAAGGCTTGCACCATGCAAAACTATTGAATGGATGTCTACATATATTCATAAGCGGTCTGACCACACCCGGGAATAAAACACGCTCATACGTGCACATATGATTTTGCTTGCCCCTGATCCATGGGGGCATCATAGTGAAGCCTTTTGTCCTAATAATTATTTTAAATCAATAATAGCTTTTGCCGCATCTATCTCTTTTATGGCATCAAGAAGGGACGAACAAAAAAATTATGCCAGCGAAGCGCGAGCGATTGACCGCACGATAGAAGAGACGAAGGACAATGCCAGGAAGGTGATCCAAGAAGTAAAACGTGAACTGCCAGAAAACACATCCATGTTCCACGATTTTCAAGAACAAAACATGAATGACGCCCGAGAGATAACCAATACATTCCTTGATTCCCAAAAACAAGTCGTAAAATCAATCCAGGCCGCGCTTTCTCATACAAACAATCCCAGGCTGGGCATGATGTTTGGGCCCTACCAGGCAGCCTACATTCAGACATGGGCTGATAACTACCTGAAGACTGCAGCTGCCATCGCCGACACCACTGCCGCAGCGGTTAGAACTCAGAGCGATCTAGTGATGGAGGCTTTTGCATCCACACGATCATTCATGAATTATGCTCGGGCTAACACAAAAGCGATGGCCAAGATGAATGAGGATAACGCAAAGACATTCGAGCGACTCTCTACGGATTTTGCAGGTTCTGTACAAACAACCGCATAGAGGGTTTGTCTCGGCCCACCTCCTCTTTTTGCCAAGAGCAATAGGGCTCCCTCTGTTCCCCCTCCGTGTAAGTAGTGAGATCATCTCCGAGGTGCCAATAGGGCCACGAGAGATTATCTTTTACCGCATATTGCTTGTGTTGATGCTTATCCGGCGCACCCTGTCGTTAAGCTCCTCAACAGTCCTTGTATGCTGCTTTAGCATCATGTTGTTTTCTTTTAGTTGCGTCACAATCTCATTCATCAGCCTGACGACTTCTTCGTAATATCTTGTTGCCTTGACATCGTTGCTCGACGGATCCATCGGAGATAGTAAGCGGCTTAATCGTATATTTCGAGTTCATCATGCCAATACAATACTGTGTCAAAACAGACAGGTGCCGTACCTGCCTCACTATCGCAACTATGGAAACGCCACGAGGCCGATTGACTCTGCATTCGCATCCGCTTTGGGGCGGGGGCAGAAGGTGTTCAAGAAAAGAATCTTCCCCTATTGGAAGGACATCAAACCGAACTAGCCATCTTGTGTCATCTATAAACTCGAAATAAAACAACACATGGACAGCCGCTTGTGGGCAAGGATTGCCTTGTTCTACTCGCGCCAATATGGCCGCGATTTTGCCTAACCCCTATGCTTCTCCCAAGCTCTTTACAGCATCGTAAGCATAGATTGGCTGCCTTGACTTCTAAAAGTTCTTCAGTCCGCTTAAAAGAGATCAGATCATGTATCGCATGTGAGCGGGCGTCCACAAGGGTACAGGATCATCCGAGTAGAAAGGCTTGACAGATCACTTGTCCGAATCGGCGGTGGATACGCACGGGGAGTCCACTGCGTTTTTTGTGATAGGAGCGCTATGTATAGAATAATCCAAGACATGGGACAAGCCGTAAAGGTATCTTACTATTGCATAGTATGCCTTGGAAAGAAAGTGATAGGATGACATCACAACTCTTTCAGAGTCGGCTGAGCTTCAGCAGGCGGCAGCCGCGCAAGTTCTTCGCGGACGGTCTCGGCAAGTCTGGAAATTGTTACGGGTTTTCTTATAAAGCAGCTGACCTGCAACTTTGGAAACATCCGCCTGAATTCGTCATAGTATATCTCAAATGCAGTGATAAAACATGCCTTCACTCTGGGATCTCTTTTACGAATCTCTTTGTATAGTTGAAATCCATTAATGGTCGGCATGCGAATATCGATAAGCAACAGATCGTACCTCCCAGGCTCGTAATTCCTAATTACCTCCTCAGGGTCACCACTGGTCGCGACCGCAAAGCCTTCTCTCTGCAGGCCCCTTGCAATGATTGTACGAATATCTTCTTCGTCGTCAACTATGAGAATTCTAAAAGTCTTATTTTCAGTGTCATTGTTCAGGACCATGCCTTAGAAACAACAAATAATGCGATTTTCTATCTAATAATTCACTCGGCAATAGGGCGACTAGCCTTTGCCATTGAATTGAAAGTAATGCGCCACAATGACCTGACTTAGCTTAGTTTACTATGTGAGGTATCAGACTGGACAATACGCGAAACCAGCGCTATTGGTCAATGCATTGACTATCTGCTACCGGCAGCGGTGATAATCATTATCTTCCTTGTGATGTTACTCAATTTCATGACTGCAACAACTACAGGTAGTGCGACGAGAAGGGAGGGCGCGGACATGCCATCTAGCGGAAGTGCCCGTGTGGCCAAAGTCGTTGAACTTATCGGAACGTCTGACAAGAGCTGGGAAGCTGCTGCACAGGTAGCAATAGAAGAGGCGCGAAAAACAATACATGGCATACACGGCATCAAGATAAAAAACATGACAGCAAGAGTTGACTCGGCCACGGGCCGGCTCGTGGAATACCGCACATGCATTGACCTCTCCTTTGGTGTTTTGGACGAGGAGCGATAGGACAGCACAGGCACACGCATACATTCATTCCTTCCTTCATTCATACAAACACATACTCTCCCTCTCTCATCCCCGCTTTTCTCTTACAAAGGAAGCGGGGTCGCATTAATACTTGGATGCTGACGAGCTGGTCCCGATGCGTCGGGAAGCAACTCTTTTTGTACCCGATTGGCCAATAGAAAGTTTCCCTCGCTTTCACTTTTCTTTTCCATTATAATGAAGGTTGATCTTCAAAACTTGTCTGAAGATTGTGACCTAAAAGAATAAGAGGACTTCAGATACTAGTAGCATAAACTGTTATTATTATTACGCTTGTTTCAGAATTGATTTTATGCCATCAGCATTGTCCGATTCCCAGAAACCCATCAGCTCGTTCGTACAATCGATTGACGACAAAAGTATCAGAATGATCATGAAATATTTCAGGATTGAGGATTACGATTGTTTTGTGAATTTTGCACGTAACACTGGCAGTGACATCCGGACAGCCGCGGCTGCCGAGAACAAGGATCGCCAAAACGGCTGATACTTGCGGCGCCTGCCCCCATGTTCGCTTCCCCGACAGGGGAATAACTAAAGATGTGATGCTATCCGGTGGCACATATGCACTTGTCAAGGGGCGCTCCCTTACAACTGAGACCCGCAAAACTAACGTATTCCATCCAGGTGAATGTATGGATGCTGCCTCATGCAAAGCTGTCACAGACTACTACCTCTCCAATGTATGACAGAGTTAGGTTTTGATGCGCTTTAGTTCCGCAATGCCTATACGCAACGCCTTTTACTGTGTATCAGATTGGCAACGCTGGCATCAGCCGAGAAAAAAGAGGTGATTCAGAACCTCTATGTTTCAGGAATAGGGGAAGAATTCATTGCACTCCAGCTCGACCTTGAAATCCCGCACGTGATTGCTGTTCTGAAAGAACTCGGGATTTACAGAACTGACGGAAACTAGACTCGTCACGGTATAGCCCACCTCAAAAGCCGCAGCTTTATGTTATCCTAATTTGGTGTATGTATCCTCCCAATCGCCGTCCGAGGCTACTTACCGAGTCGAAAAGCGACTTCTGAAATAGGTAAATAGGTTTCTTAAGCTGTCGCAGTTATGTAATTCCGATTATCTAAGGTCACCGACGCTAGTCTTTTATTACATCGTTCAAGCTTGCCGT
>DATEIL010000114.1:0-7985 GCA_035279085.1 Nitrososphaera sp. | reverse complement strand
ATATGCAACACTGTGCACTGGAGTTTTCATGTCCTTTTCATATAGTGATATTACAAGGTCAGATAATACACCATTTTCAGACTGTATGCTTGTAAAGTTCATTGCTAGATGCAGCGGTTTTCTGCCTTCAGCGATATCCTTGGTAAATTCTTCATCGAAAGAGTCAAGCGCTCCCCACGCAACTGTAGTTGTACAGCAAAGTACCAAGAAGAGGCTTCCCAAAACAAGGGAAGTCAGGCTAGCAAAGTGGCGCAATTTCAACGTATGAGCTTGGAGTTTAGCCGATTACTTGAGGTTTTTGGCGGATTAGTTCCTATCTTTAAAGTCATAAAACCAGTAGTAGAGGAGCAAAATGTAACCCAGAACAGGCCGGATACAACAGAACTGGCGTGTTAGGGGGAAGGGTACTCCTCACATCATCACCAATGCTTTTTAGACTGAAATCTGACATCACATTGAAGCTATTGGCTGTCAGCACAGGCAAAGAAAACGAAGCCCGTATGCGGCTCCTGGCAATAATTGAAGATATCAATCATCTTAATGGAAAGCCGGCTACTTACAAGGAATTATCACACCAGAAGGGTATCGTAAAGTCTTTGCTTGATTGGGACCTATCTGAACTATTGGATATGCAATACATTGAGCAAATTAGAAACGACGGTTTCGTAGATCTAACCATATCCAGCTTTAGGCTATCAGGGAAGGGTGAATATGCGTTGAAACGCTACAATAGCAAGGCGAGATACTTTGTATCGCGGCTAAATGACCTTCGCAAGGAAGGTAGCACTGAACAGCTTTTCAATTATCTTGAAGGCCATCGGGATATACTGAGATTTGCATATTACAGGGGGATAATTACCAAGACAGAAATCGAGATGACTGCCAAGAAGCTGCATATCAGCACACAGAGGATCTGGTGGGGACATAACCAAGGCTCTCGTGGATTACCTTCCTATCCTGATAAAATGGTCTGGTCTATATGGGATTTCAAACAGAAAAAGCAAACTCGATAAGAATATGGGGTATTCTTACACCCGCTCTTTTTTATTGTCCTGAATCCCTCTCTCCAGATGTTATATGCAGTCCTACGTCGGCTGCTCCGGATGGGGTTATGATGCCTGGGAAGGGCACTTTTATCCAAAGGGAACCAAATCCAAGGATTACCTACCCTATTACAGTAAAGTCTTTGATTATGTCGAGATAGATTCGTCCTTTTACCGTATCCCAAATACCTTCATGACCTCTAGATGGGCCAAGATTACTCCCGATAATTTCAGGTTCACAGCCAAGATTCCCAAGTCAGTTACGCATGACAAGAGGCTAGGTCAGGGCATAGAGTCTGACATGGAATACTTTTACAAGTCATTTCAGCCATTGAAGGACAAGACACTTGCCCTGCTATTGCAGCTGCCGCCATCAATGACCATGAAAGAGGGCTTGAAAAAGTTAGAGACATTTCCATTTGAGAAAGGTTACAGGTACGCAGTCGAAGCCAGACACAAGACATGGTTTACCCCGGAGGTGTATGATCTGTTTAGGGATCTCAAAGTCTGCCTTGTCTGGAATCAGCTTGATGAGGTACAAGCTCCTCCAATTCTAACCACAGACTTTGCGTACATACGTTTCATAGGGGATAGGAGCATTGACGAAAAGGACTTTGGGAAAATCCAAAAAGACAGAACACAGGAGATGAAGGGATGGGCTGCCGAATTAAGAAAGGCCAGAAAAGAGATCAGCCTTGCCATAGTCGCAGCAAATAACCACTATGCCGGCTTTGGTCCTTCAACTGCAAACGGATTTAGAAAGATGATAGGGCTAGATGAGGTTGTTTGGGAAGAAATGAAGCAGAGCAGCCTTGCTGATTTTGGACCAAAACTCAAGAGCCAGAGCTAAGTGCCACCTTACCAAGAAATATCTTGTGGTATCAAAGAGTGAGAGAGAAAAGTAATCTCGCCTCGAGGGCAGTCGCTGCCATGCAAAGAATGAAGTAAAAGGGAGCTCCATAAGACGCACAACTTGACCAATTGCCGGAACAGATAAGCAGTTGGCTTCTCGCCAGCAAGCCTTAATTAGCACTCATTAATCAGAACAGCTCAACAGCTGGAACAAATGACTAGAATAATCTTAACGAAATCTTTTCAGGCACTTTCGGCATTTTTGATCTTTATCATGCTCTTTGCTTCAGTTGGCTCTGCGCTTAGCTTTTATCAAGCCGCATTTGCACAAGGAAGTAACGCGGTGCAAAACCGCGCTATTCAAATTTCATTCTCATATTCCATGCATAAAGAAGGCCTCGGTGGATATAGCGAGAGATATTTTACCGGCAGTGCCACCATGACGCCCACTACAGGTAGCTACGACTACACGGGAAAGGGAACAGGAACCGAAAGCGGTCTTGACGTTGGAGACCCGGCTTACCCGTGCAACGAGCCGCAGAGGACAGAATACGGTGGCCCTGCCGAGCTTACAGTCAACGCAAGATATGCAATCGGTAAATTCGTGCCCGGGCCTGTAACGTGGGAGTATCGCGACAATACCACCGAAATCAGTCTAGAAGTCAAGTCAGACAACCTGACCTATCATTCCACTGGCGTAGGCACGGAAACAGGCTGTACCACCGAAAGCGGAACTTATGGCGATATTTTTTCCTGCTATTTCTATGGAGTTGATTTCACTGTGGGTGGCAGCTATCAAATTAACCAAGAGGGCGATCCTGACGCCACATGCCAGCTGCAGGTCAGCCCTGCTGTTAGCACGCTCAAGATCTCTGGAAGTGTCATGGGCAATTTTGGAAGTGAGGGAATCGAAGGCATTTCCAATTCCCGGGTTGTCTTGGCAAAGCTTGATAATGATAACATAGAGAAATTGAGCACTTCAAAGCCCGACTTTATGCAAAAAACTGTGACAACGGATGACTATAATGCAACATATGAATTTACATTTGATCGTGGAAGTGGCGAGCTCCCGAAAATGCTAGTTGTATCGCTACTTTGGTATGAGGGAAAACCGGAATTTGCAATTACAAATGGCATGGAGACTGACGGCCGGCTAATACCTGTATATCAGGTGCTTTGTGTAGACAACGACCCGGGAACCAAATGCGAGAAATGGCAAGAAACAGCCGATGGTTATGAGGCAGTTGCTAATTTTGAATATGGCAACGCTGACAAACTCGCAGAAGGATGGTCGGTAGTCAAGCCGGAGGAGTGGATGACAGGCCTAGGTATTGCCAACTACTCTTCAGTCGGTTCGGCGGTAATGATGGCCGACTCGGCTTACATGTATTACAATTCGTATAGGGCCATGAAGTATTTTGAGACGCTGGGCTTGCGATCAACACTGCAACCTCTAGTCATTAGGTCACATGATCTCGACCCTGATTGCCCGGATGCAGGAGCATGGTACAATGGTAAAACAGTAGATTCTGGCTTTAGTAGATCTTTTGGTGATTTGGGCACATATTTAGGCAAAGCGGATGCAAGCGGTGGTGAGCTAGTATTGTGTGACTTTGGTGGCAATAGTTCACTATATGACGGACTTGCTCCAAAACTGCCATTGTGGCATGAGCTTGGCCATTACCTGCAGGCTCAAATGTACAATCCTTTTACACCACTTCGCGGGACGCCACACAAAGGTTATGAAAACCCAAGCTCCAATGATGCAGTAATTGAAGGTTTTGCAGGCTTTGTTGCAATGCTCATTGACGAGCACTATGGCGGACCTTTCCCATATGTCTATAATTACCAAAATCTCGAAGAAGACATAAAGATCTGGGGACAGTTTGGCCAAGATGAAGAATATGCTATTGCCGGCATTTTATGGGATTTCCACGATCCAGGAAGAGAAATAGACCTCGGGTACAGACTAAATGGAATTGGGGTCGTTATCCCCGTCTCCAAAGTCTACCCATCTTCAATGGACGATGTGACACTCGATGACAAAACGATAATCACGGTAATAGAGAGGAACCAGCCAAAAACCATCATGGATGTATATAATGCATTTGTGGGAACTCGGATTTCGGCAGTGAACCTTGACATGATTTATGTTAATCATGGTGTCTTTGCAGATATCGCAGATAGAAATTATATCCATGATTCAGCGACAGAAAAGGTTGGCGAATCAGGTTCAGCAAGCGGTCCTGAAAGGCTTGTTCGAACCACACCACCTCCACAAATTCGAGGCTCAAGTCTGGTCACTGACAGTGATGCCAGATACAATGTCACTATCGATTTTGATGACCCTTACAGCTATTACGACTACTCTTATCTTTTGGACATGAAAGCAGGCGAAAAGACTCCCTTTGGAATGCCGCCACAATACTATCCATCAGTTGCAACCCTTACGTCGGTGCCAGATGACGGCGGGAGCATCGGTGGTGGAATTAGGATCCAAAGCGACGAATATTGGACATACATTAATTCAGGTCCCCCTAGCGATGGCGTATTCAAAGAAATCTCTCCCGAAGATTCAGGCGTGGGCGCTACGACCAGTGGCCTGCAATACATCCAAAATGTCAGAGACCTATTGAACCAGGCATCGACAGAGTACAGGGCAGGCAATGCAACTGGAGCAGAAAAGCTTGCCACTACCGCCTATCTGGACAACTTTGAATACGTGGAGTCAGATCTGGAGCAGCGAAATGCAACTGAATTAAAGCAAGAGATCGAACAATTGACAAGAGTAGAACTCATTGGACTTGTCAAAGATGGAGCTGATCCACAGGCTGTCGACGACAAAATAGCCGAGATCAATGCCAAGCTTGACGAGGCCATCACAATTGTTCCCGAGTTTCCAGTTGGCATGTTAGCAAGTGTGGCTAGCATGCTATCACTGGTAATCTTGCTGGGTCGTTATCGGGAGAATTGGATTTAACGTCAGCGACCGTGAGACCGATATTTGTTGCCCGTTGTAGCTCATACACATCAGTCACTTGAGAAAGCAAACACAATGACTGTTCAAATTGACTGCCTTGGACAACTGATAAAATTCACTCTGTATGGTGCGCCTGAATGCTGTGTGCAGGCAACCGTTCAAGAATCAACTGATTGCAACTAGTTAAGCCGAAACGCTATCCTTTACACCTGAGCCTAAAAAGAGCCAGCTGCAAATGCCGCTATTGCTATTACTATTACGACAACAGCTATTCTTGCGCCTATTATCATGCATGCGAGATAGCAGAAGGTTGTATAAAACCAGCTTTAGGATGCTGTTCAAGAATCAGTTAAAAGCCAAGAAATCAGGTTCAAATCAAACGTAGCCAACGGCAAATGGCACAGAACACGTCTAGTAGTCATGAAGGTATTTGGAGTATGATAGAAAGACCAATCAATCTAGACGGTGCTATTACATTCTTGGTGGGCTAAGGATTCATGAGACAATCCGTAGCCCAGTCGATGTAATAAAATCCTCACAAGTATATTATCACGGCATTAGGGCGCTTAGAGGCCACGCCGTATTGACTGGACTGGATAAGAACAACAACAGAGTGCACACACACTTGAAAGGCGGCAAAGATACTTTTTTTTCATTGGCCAGCAAGTCATAAAAAAAGGCTTAAGTAGTCATACACATACTCGACTCTCCTAGTACATTGTTCTTCAGGGTGGCCTTGAGCATGCTCGCAGTGATTGTTTTGTTATTTCCTTTGGCAACAATGCCCGGTATTGATGCACAGACACCTGAGCAGTCCTTGCCTCAAACACACATTATTGTCAGCTTTGAAAATTATGACCGGGAGGCAGGACACTGGATTTACCAAACGATCGATGGCACCGTCCGATTCTCATCACAAGCTGGTGGTGCAATTCAGATGAACGGAGAGGGCTCCGGTACCCTGAGCTGGGATCAATCTTCTGGATTTTGCCCGGACGTTGGAGACCTCTCATTTCCGGCTACAATTATGGGTAGCGCCATTGTATCCGGCACTGGAGAGCGCGGTGCCAAAGAGTTGCATGTGAACCTCCAGGTGCTCGTTGGAAATGCGCCGGGTGATGAAATGAATTACGTCAAGGTATATGAGGTACAATGTTATGACCCGACAAGAAACGAGTCTTGGAAAGATGAGGAAAGAATTGGTCCGGTCCCCCTGTTCCCTCAAATGCGCTTGAAGGAGAACGCGACGAATTGGGATGGTGAAGAGGGCACTGCTTTAGACGAAATTGGAAGCATAATCAGAGTCAAGCTTAGCCCACCGGATCTCAATGAAGTCATTGACATTAGATCCGACAAGGACATACTCAGTCCCACTGACGCCAATCCAAAAGCCGTTGTGACTGTAACAGCGACCACAGTCAGTGGAGTAAAGCTCAAGCAAATGCCTGTCAAGATAAGTGTCTGCACCGAAATAGGAACCAAGAATACCGACGGTCACACCCACGACAACAGGTCAGATAAATGTGATAAGGGAAATAGGCCTCAAGCAACTCTAAAGTATCAAGGTGTGACTTATCATGGAACCTTTACTGGAATGACCGACGACACAGGGCAAATTGTTTTTGATTACGAATCGCCATTTAGCTACAGAGTATTCAAGGACAGCGCAACTGGGGCTATCCTCAGGGCATCTTCAACCCAAAAATTGTATATTGGAGGCAAGGATACTATTGTAGCGACAAAAGTCACCGACGAGAGGGTGAAAGGCGAATCTTCGATCACCACAAAGGTCCAGGGATTAGAGCCTATGGCCCGTAGCGAGAATTGCGCAGGTGATTCGGACTATTATTATTTCGTACAGCAGGGAAAGCACGAATGCATCTTTTGGAGCACTCCTGCAACAAATGATGCAATGGCCCGGATTTCAAAGGCGTTTGTGGACAAACAGAACGAGTGCAAGAACAAGCCGGGTGGCAAATGTTCTTTGATTGATAAGAGCGGGAACAATGTCACGTTCACCATTGTAGGCGACGTAAAGAAAGTGAGAATAACAGCAATGAGCCTACCATGGGGCGGCCTACATGATATTGGTGGAGACTACAAGAATCCGCATGTCACTCATGGAGGTGGCAAGGCGGTAGACATTGGACTCACAGGTCTAGGCGCGACAGAAAAGGATCGTAGACTGATGCTGTGGCACTTGATATCACTCGATCCGAATTTCAGCAATTTCGAGGTCGGCGAGGGCAGAGTATTTGACCTAGTAGCTAATCACTTTCATGCAAATTTCAAGAGTTGATTAGATGGCCCAAAAAAACTGTCCTGGCAATTCAAAGCACGCATTTGCTTCAAGCACATCGACTATAATCACTTGTTATCTTTTGGCAATTACAACAACAACTATTATTATTAATATCGGTTCTGCGCACATCTCCCTGCCTAGTGCTTATGCCCAATCCCCGGGTGAGACTGGAACAGTAGCCATCAAATATTTAGATACTAATTATACAATTACTACAAACTTTTCAAACGGAAAAGTGGTGAATGCAACTCTACTTTCTGATGACAATCAGCTATTACTCGATCTTGAACCGAATGGAACCGGGGACGGAAGACTTGTGGTTACACTGCCTCGCGCCTTAATTGACTCTAAATCCACAGACCTTTCTTCTGACGTTCCGTTTACAATTGTTTTCAGCGATTCTGAAGCTACCTATGAAGAAGGCAATTCTACAGAGACCGCTAGAACGCTTTTGATAGATATCCCTGAGGGAACAGAATACCTGACCATAGTAGGTACGCAGGTGGTGCCCGAGTTCCCCTCTGGCGTCGTGTTCGCCATCAGCGCTATCATTGGTGTCACAGTCTTGTCAACCAGGCTGCTCAGAACTACCTTTCTTTCCTATAATCACTTGCGGTAGAGCTGTAAAGCAGGCCCTCGAGTTTCGATGACCCGGAAAGTTGCACACATTATGAGATACCTCGGGATATCGTTGCATCAGGTGCAACTCTTAACATCTTGATACACAAGGATCGGCCATCTGGCTCTGTGCTTGTTCGCGACGAAATAGGCCTGCGGGGTTAGCTTTAGCTTTTGCCATCACTTTTTG
>DATEIL010000113.1:0-4196 GCA_035279085.1 Nitrososphaera sp. | reverse complement strand
GAAAGAAAAGCGATTCCTGGGTGGCTACAAATAGCATGAACCTCTGAATCGCATCCTCTGCACTCCTGCAGAGATCGTCAAGCTGGGTATGCGCCTCGGATCCTCGGGATTGATAGTGGCTCGCCCAGCGGTCCTGCTGGTTAGGCCCAGTGCTGCCCGAGTCAGGTTTAAGGTACTGGAGTCCATCGTTAATCGCCCGATCCCGCCAATCGATGTATCTTTCCAGACCGCTTTTGAGATTAATCCAGCTCGCGTGCACAACGGGAGGCCCGCTACCCGCCGTTTCAGCATTCATGGCTGCTCTGTACTCCTCTTCGAATTTTCTCATCAGTTCACTCTGACGCGCACTGAACTCAGCCACAACAGGTGCCTCCCGACTGAATTTTCCTAAAAACCGACAATATCATCGCAATATACTATGAATTATAAAAATTGTCACAGTGTTGAAAAGCATATGTGGTTTGTCAAGAATATTCGATTGCGCTCGACGACAACATCGACTATGAAGAACAGAAATGTAACTGGAAAATGAAAAGTCCGCATAATACATGCCATATCCATCACATCGCTGACTATCCACAGGTTTTTCAAAAATGCGTGTTTTATAGCATGCAGAGCCATATGATGACAGAATGGTAGTAGAGGAATCAGGATTTACCTGTCCAAAGTGCAACAGCACTTTTGCGACGGCAGAGCTTGTCGCAAAACACCTGAAAAATGAGCACGTTGACGGGGCGCAGAGTGAGACTGTCAAGCACGAGCCAAACCACATGTACTGAGCAAATCTGAAAACGGCATCATATATGTCAGAGTAGTAGTCAATTTAGGCCGTGTGTGCATGCACACGCACATACATACTCTCTCTTTTCCATCCGACTGATGTTTGAAAGTGGCCTTCACGCCCACGTCAGAAGAACGTCTGGAAGAGAGATCCTCGAATCTATAAATCAGATTTTGTGCGTACTATGATATGGACTTGTCATTTGCACCCTCCATTCTTGGGATAGGCGTGATTGCTGTTCTGGCAGGAGGCGCAGCGGCGGTCTGGTATCTAAGAAGGAAGGGATATTGGGAAGCAAGGGCAGAGCGCAAACACCAAGCGTCAGGCGGCGCATAAGAAGAAACAGAATTACTCCGCAGGAGGGGACAATACCAAAGTCCAAGGCTATGTTCTTTCCACGACGCAGGATCAGAAAGACTGTGAATTTTTCTTTGTGTAGCGGGCAAGTTTTAGCCCATTATTTCTTGGATGGCACACGGCAGCCTAGTCTGTCGGTCCGCTTTATGTATAGATGCAATATTCTTCTGCAAGTGAAGCGAGGTTAATAAGGTCAAATATTATGAGAATATACTAGGGATTTGAGCGCAAGACGCATCTGGCGGTGTGTCGGGGCATGCGTTGCCGTCACGGCAGTCTACTCCTGTCTTGTGGCCAGCAACAACTACAACAATAACTTCCACTTCACTCCCGCCTATGCAGAATGTATTGCAGACACCGACTGGCCGGACAGGCCGTGCTATGATTCCGGTTCGCCCTCAAATGATGAGCTCAGACAGGCATGGGCCAAGTATTATGAATACAAGGGAGCAGAATGGATGGAGATGAAAAAGGCAGAGCTTGACCAGGCATTGAGAAACGGCACATTGCGGGAATGGGCACTGTACCATAGCGAACCGGACAACTCTGCAAATTACAACGTCTATTACTACTACTTTCTTAACGGCCAGGCTCCCCCGCTCAATAGCGAGGCGGCGGGGAAAGATCCTGCGGTTGTGAGCACACGATGGGAAATAACTCCCTTGGGCTGGGCGATAGTCGCAGGGGTTGGTCTGTCGTCGGCGGCCGCAATAGTCGCCATATTCAGGAAGGCCAGACGGCTGCAATCGCAGAATAAATAGAGGCTGCTTGATTCACGGATTTTCCAATAACATCAGTTCACAAGAAATTGCCTTGTAAATAGGTCGCTAACATCCTCTTTGACTACCAGGCATGGAAAGTGGTTGTTGGCACTGATGGTAAGTAAGGATATGGTGAAAAACCCTGTGGCGACTAGACCTATACCTCGAGTATGTTGAAAGCAACCTGTACTTCGCAGTCTCCAAAGGACATCATTGGAGAGTTTGTAGACATTCTACCACCGGCCTATGGCATGGATGTCATGAATTTTATCCGAGATTCCGGATGCTGGCCCGATACTGAACTGGATTAGCCGCTGGGAAATAACTCTGGTATTTGTATGATTTGCCTGCACGCAGGGTGCAGATTTTGCACTCTAAGCCGAGGCCCCACTATCAGCCGTGGACGGGCTTACGGCTGGTTCAGGCGAAATCCTTCCAAAGTACTCCTTGGCAGGCCTCGTAAAGAGGTAGGCTATGATGAAGGAACTGACGATTATCCCGGCAAGAGAGGTGCTGACTCCAAATCTGATACTCGCGACTCCCACAGTTACAGATATCAGACACAGGATGATTAGTGCTAGCCAGGCCCACTTCTTTCCTATCAGGGCAGCATATCCTACCATGAGCTGTCCTAATCCAAGGGGAACAAAGATTGCCATCAGTACTCCTCCCATTATGGTGACAAAAATCGGGTCTTCGATCTCCTCTTCGGTCATGTCAGTATATTCCTCGAGCCTCTCAGGAAGCACTGCCAGAGTCACGCCCATTATCACCATAATTATGCCGCCAAGTAGCATAAGTGCACCTGCCACTGTGACACCCAACGGACGCTTGATTGCCTGTGCCAATGCTAAAGTATAGGACAATCTTATATTAGACTATTCCTGATATTAATTTTATAAATGGAGTCCATTCGTCATAGGCCATTCTTGACATAAAATCCATTGCTCAAATTTCCTTGACTCCTCTCCAATAGGCTCTGTTCCATATCAGAACGGACGCATAGCCGATAACAGATATAACAACGAAGTGGTACGGTATTTGCTGTGGACGCAAAAATGGGCTACAATAAACTAACTCCAGAGGAAGAGCGAGTCATCGTGCACAAGGGCACCGAGTATCCCTTCAGCGGAGAGTATGACAATTTCTACAAGCAGGGGACCTATGTTTGCAGACGGTGCAATGAGCCCCTCTTTTCATCCAAAAGCAAGTTTGATGCAGGATGCGGATGGCCCGCATTTGACGATAGCTTCCCCGGCGCAGTTAGGCGCCTGCCAGATCCCGACGGCATGAGGACAGAGATCGAGTGTGCAAAATGTGGCGCTCACCTAGGCCATGAATTTGTCGGAGAGCGCATGACTGCAAAGGACACCAGAGAATGCGTCAATTCACTGTCGATCCGATTTGTTCCGGAAAAAGGCCATGAGCAATAGCAGCAAGATAGAAGTGGCCACACTTGCCAATGGATGCTTCTGGTGTTCAGAGGCCGTATTTGCCAGGCTCAGGGGAGTCAAATCTGTTGTGCCGGGGTATTCAGGTGGCAGGGTAGAAAACCCGTCCTACGAGCAGGTATCATCTGGCGCAACAGGGCACGCCGAAGCCGCGCGGATAGAGTTTGACCCTGATATCATTTCTTATGAAAAGTTGCTTGATGTGTTCTGGCATACCCACGACCCGACTACGCTTAACAGGCAGGGCAATGATGTCGGCACCCAGTACAGGTCGGCGATATTTTATCACGACGAGCACCAGAAGGAGATTGCCGAAAAGTCAAAGAAGGGAATCGAGGCCAGCGGCGCTTTCAAAGACCCTGTCGTCACGGAGATCGTGCCGTTCAAAAAATTCTACGTTGCCGAGGACTACCACAAGAACTACTATGACGATCACCAGGATGCCCCATACTGCAGGTTTGTAATCGATCCAAAGATCCACAAGCTCTTCAAGCACTATGGCGACTCCCTGAAAGCGGAATATCAGTAGAGTAATACGCAAAGTACATAGGCAGAAAGAATCCCCGGACCAGTTTCCGCGTTTCTTCTGCGCGCACAGGCCCTAATCTAGCGAAAAAACGGTCCGACTACCTGTGTGTATGCGCATCTCAGGACCGCTGTGGCTTCCAAGGCAGGAGCACACTATGCTTTTTCCGTGCCGGCTCCATGGTGCTCGCCGGTCATCACGGAAGGAGGAGCCATCTTCCTTCTCACTACAGACAGTGCCATTGCAACAGAGGCAAGAGAAACAAGCGCCGCCGTGATAAAGATAAGGCTGTATGCGCTTTCCGTAGGAAACATACCGGG
>DATEIL010000112.1:0-12435 GCA_035279085.1 Nitrososphaera sp. | reverse complement strand
CCCTCAGCTTGGCGACGCTGATTGTTATTGAGTCTGTTGTCCCAGGCGCTGTCCCGTTAACTGCTACGCTGACTGTCCCCGTTATCCTTGCAGTCCCGTTTTGCAGCATTTCAACACTGCTGGATGTGAGATTTGAGAGCTGGATTGTCTGGTAACTCGAACCATCTGTGTTTATCATAGACATGTCGGCAAGAAATCCGGTTACGTTGCCATCCTGGACGTCAAGGGCCCAAGCACCGGTGACAACTGAAACAACGGTACTAGCAGAAGTAGGAATAGTAGTAGCATTAGCAGACCCACCATTATCATCATCAACAGCAGTAGCAGCATCCGATTGAATCAGTGATCCAATTGAGCCCATTAGAGAAAATGTATCTGACTGAAAGGTCTGGTCACTGGCAGTCATTATGGCATTGCCGGGGTTCAACGCCTGCACTGCCGGCCCGTAGAGTGAACCCAGCAGAAATGCAGAGACTAGGGGCACCAGCAGGACTGTAATTGGAACCATACCCGACTTCATGGATCCGAAAGCATTGGAAGTGATTTAAGGGCTCATCAATCTCACTATGAAAGACTCGACAGTTAGATTGTTACCTGGAGGCGGGCAAGGGCCGGCGCTGTAGCCAAGATCTCAGGCCGGTGTGCATGGACTGAGTGGTCCGTTCTGCCGCAGCCCTCGCAGAGCCAGGAAATGTCCTCCCGGCAGGTCATGCAGATAGCTAGGGAGGTGAGCGCGCTTCCGCAATTTCTGCAAGAGCCCCTGTTGGTCAACTCTGAGGTGTATTGCGTCGTGGCAAATATTTGAGCAATCCCCCTAATCGTTAAATGCTTGCAATTGTTCTGCTGCTGGCGGAAGAAGAAGCAACAGCTCCCAGCCTTTGCAATGACATTGTGAACGCCATGGAAATGATGTTGTTGATGTTACCACTGCTGATCCTGCTACTACTATCTTCTCTACGCTATGGCTCCTGAAGATGCAGACTTTTCTGCAAACAGCGAGGAGGGCCGGCCAAACCGCTCGGCTATGGTCTTGTACATATTCAGCTCCTGCGCTGATAGCGGCCGGATTTTGACCATTGCTTCCTGGAAGTGCTTCATCTGCACTTTGAGATCCTTGGCATGCTTCTCCGCTTCCTTTGGATCCTTGTATTTTGATATGTGCTCTCGGAGGGCCAGCATTACCGCCGCCGATGCTACGGCTGCAATGTCCGCACCGGTATAGCCGTCCGTTTTCTCTGCAAGAGAGTCAATGCTGACATCTTCTGCAAGGGGTTTTTTCGCAGTATGGATCTTGATTATCTGCTTCCGGGACTCCAAGTCGGGCGGACCCACATACAGCAGCCTGTCGAATCTGCCTGGGCGCAGGAGTGCGGGGTCTATTATGTCAGGCCTGTTTGTCGCGGCTATCACCACGACGTTTGTCAGCACCTCGAGGCCATCGAGCTCTGTCAGCATCTGGCTTATCACCCGCTCTGTCACATGCGAGTCGCCAAATTCAGCACCCCTGGTAGGCGCTATTGCGTCTATTTCGTCAAAGAATATTATGCATGGCGCCGCCTGCCGGGCCTTTCGGAATATCTCCCTTATTCCCTTTTCCGATTCGCCGACCCATTTGCTCAAAAGCTCCGGTCCCTTGATGCTGATGAAATTGGCTTCGCTTTCATTTGCAGCCGCCTTTGCCATCAGGGTTTTTCCCGTACCCGGCGGCCCGTAGAGCAGGATGCCTTTTGGAGGTGTTGCGTCGGCGTAGCTGAATATCCCCTGATATTTTATCGGCCACTCTACGGCCTCGCGCAGTTCCTGCTTTATCGACTCCAGCCCCCCGATGTCGCTCCATTTTATGTCAGGGATTTCAACAAACACCTCCCGCATCGCCGACGGCTCCATCTCGTTTACCACGTCAACAAAGTCCTGCATCTTTACGATTATCTTGTTCAGCACTTCCGCCGGCACGCTTTCTGCAGACAGGTCAATCTCGGGAAGGACGCGCCTCAGCGCCCTGATGCCAGCTTCTTTTGCAAGCGCATGGAGGTCCGCGCCCACAAAGCCGTGCGTAATGTCGGCGAGCCTCTCCAGCCTGACGTCCTTTTCAAGCGGCATCCCCCTTGTGTGGATCTGGAGTATGTCCAGCCTGCCTTCCCGGTCGGGGACTCCGATCTCTATTTCCCTGTCAAACCGGCCCGGCCTCCTGAGCGCGGGGTCTATCGCATTTATCCTGTTTGTGGCTCCGATTACTACGACCTTGCCCCGTGACTTGAGGCCATCCATGAGCGAAAGCAGCTGCGCTACAATCCTGCGCTCAACCTCTCCGCTTACCTCCTCCCGCTTTGGCGCAATGGAGTCAAGCTCGTCAATGAATATGATTGACGGTGCATTTTTCTGGGCCTCCTGAAAGACGTTTCTCAGCCTCTCCTCGCTTTCGCCATAGAACTTGCTCATTATTTCCGGACCCCCTATGGTGTAAAAGTTGGCGTTTGTTTCATTGGCCACGGCCTTTGCCAGCAGCGTCTTGCCGGTCCCCGGCGGGCCGTGTAGGATTACCCCCTTTGGCGCCTCCACGCCAAGCCTCCTGAATAGCTCGGGGTGCCGTAGGGGCAGTTCAATCATCTCCCTTACCTTGGTGACTTCACCCTTGAGCCCGCCAATGTCTTCATAGGTAATGGATGGGACGTCGCCCTCCCTTGCCGCAGCTACTGCCTCGGCAGTTTCTTCAGATACTGCCACCTCGGTGTTTGGCGAAATAATGACAGGACCGCCGGGAGTAGCTGAAATCACCACAAGGTCAATCCGCTGGCCCATTACGCTTATTGGAATAACATCACCTTTGCTTACGAGCTGGCCTTCAAGGAAGCTGGCAAGGTATTGCTCTGCGCCCATGATGCGTAAAGGCTCCGTGGGGGCAAGTGTAATTTTCTGCGCCTCCTTTGTTTCAATCCGCCTGATGTCCACCGTGTCATTTATACCGACTTCAAGCTTGCTCCTTGCATAGCCGTCCATGCGTATCAATCCACGGCCGTAATCCTCCTGGTATGCGGGCCAGTGCAGGACCGTGGTCTTTTTCTTGCCTGCCGAAATTTCAATGGCGTCACCGGTTGACAGGCCCATTTCGCTTGCAACTTTTGGGTCGACCCGGCCGATTCTCCTGCCCACGTCGCGGGAGCTGGCCTCTGCAACTTTTAGAGTCCTGAAATTGTCTTTGCTGCTCTTGTTGTCGTTGTTGTTACTGCTGTTATTATTATTGTTATTCTTGGGAGAAGACATTTTTGCTGTCAGAATTAAGATGGCTCGCAAAATATGTAAGAGTTATTCGTAATTGCTTTTTTCATATCTCTCTCACTCACTCATGAAGCGCAGGCTCTGACTGAACATGGCAATTTTTCTGGGTATGCATATGTGCATCTTCATTTACCGCGCCAGCAAGTCCAGACTTACCTAGTTGGATGCAGCAGACTAGATTGGCGTGGAATTGCTACCTGTGTTAAATAGCCTGCAGCCTATTGTAATCCCATGATCAAGATAATAAGATCAGACGAGCATTACCACAGCGAACTCGACTGGCTTTCAAGCTACTGGCATTTTTCTTTTGACCACTATCACGACCCGCAGAAAATTAACTTTGGCCCGTTAAGAGTGTTCAATGACGACGTCATCCAGCCGGGCACCGGTTTTGGCTTCCACCCACATAGAGACATGGAGATAGTCACATACGTGATTGATGGAGAGCTGGAGCACCAAGACAACCAGGGCAATCGGGGAATTATCCATCCGGGGGAAATCCAGAGAATGACTGCAGGAACAGGCATACTGCATTCGGAGTACAACCACTCAAAGGAAAAACCACTGAGGCTTTTGCAGTTGTGGATTTTTGCAAACAAGCGCGGCCTCAAGCCCTCCTGGGAGCAAAAGCAATTTGGCAGGAAAGCGAGAGAGGACAAACTGCTCCCCGTAATCGTGCCGGAAAACAATCCTGTCTGTGATGGAGGGGCTCTCCACATACACCAAGACGCTTCCATCTATGTTTCCTCGCTTGGAAAGGGGAGGAAAATTGAGCATTCACTTGTACCCGGCAGAAAGGCTTACTTTTTTGTCATAGATGGCGATGCCAGCCTCAACAACGGCATGGCCGTAAAGACAAGGGACGCCGCATTGGTAGAAGGCGAAAGCAAACTTTCAATACAAGCAAACGCCCCGACTGAACTGATATTACTGGATCTGCCAGAAAAATATGCAGCCAACAATAACAACTGAAGATAATAACAATAGCAGTAGTACTGGTGGTGGCAACAGCCTCAAAGTGCTCGGGATTGCAAGCAGCCTGCGTACGCAATCCTACAGCACAAGGACGCTTAAAATCGCGCTAGAGCATGCACAGGCACAGGGCGCCGAAATCCGGCTGCTAGAGCTCTCCAAGAACCCAATCCCCTTCTACAACCCGAGCAGTATGCCGGAGACAAAAGAGTTACAGCACGTGTCCGAGTCGGTATCATGGGCCGACGCATTCATACTCGCATCACCTGACTACCACGGCTCGATGTCCGGCACGCTCAAGAACATGCTTGACTACTTTTACGAGGAATTTGCCGGCAAGGTCTTTGGCTACATCGTTGCATCGCATGAGAAGGGCCTGACTGTAATGGAGCAGATGAGGACTGCGGTCAGGCAGTGTTATGGATGGAGCATGCCTTACGGCGTTTCAATAAATGGCGAGCAGGATTTCAAGTCAGGCGAGATCGTAAACGCCAGGATTGCAGGCAGGCTCAGGATGATGTCCCGCGACCTGGTAGTATATGGCAAACTTGTGCGCGACCAGTTTGCACGCGACATTGCCAGCGGCGAGCAGGACACCTTTGCAGCGCGCTACAGGGCCTCCTGATAGATAGGGTGTGACCGGGTTTTGCCATACCCGGTCAATTTATCCTGCACCCACCAATATAGTGACGAGTAATGGAAAACACTACGAAGGTGACTGCGTAACTTGACGCTACCTGTTTCTGACGAGCTGCTGGTCAGCGCGGTGGAAAAGGTGGGCAAGAGCATCGTCAACATTGCCAGCGTAAGGATGCTCCACGACCAGCTCTTCAGGGTATTTCCAGTTGAAGGCGTTGGTTCCGGAGTAATCATTGACGAAAAAGGCTACATCCTGACAAACAACCATGTGATAGATGACGCCGACAGGCTCAAGGTGACTCTTGCAGATGGCAGGGTGCTGAGGGGCAAGGTTGCCGGCAGCGACGAAGTCACGGATCTTGCCGTGCTCAAGGTAGAGTCTGACGAGCCGCTGCCAGCAGCTGTGCTTGGCGACTCGGATGGGCTCAAGGCCGGCCAGATAGTGCTTGCGATAGGCAACCCGTTTGGTCTCACAGGCGGGCCGGCAGTGACTGCGGGCATTGTAAGCTCACTTGACAGGAGCATCCAGACAAGAAGCGGTGTGCTGGAGCTGATACAGACAGACGCCGCCATCAATCCAGGCAACTCTGGAGGGCCGCTAGTTAACGCAAAAGGCGAAGTAGTCGCAATCAACACTGCAAACATGCCGTACGCGCAGGGAATCGGGTTTGCAGTTCCTATCAACACAGCCAAAAAGATATTGCAAGAGCTAATGGAGAAGCGCAAGGTATCGCGCCCCTGGATTGGGATCTCGTCGATGAAAGTCACACCCAGACTTGCGCGCCATTACGGCCTGCCGGCAGGAGAGGGTGCGCTTGTGGCAGGAGTTGAGCCGTACAGCCCGGCCGACGACGCAGGGCTCAGGAAGGGCGACATAATTGAAGAGATAGACGGGAGCAGGATTGAGGACCCATCGCAGATTGCAGCCAAGGTCAAGGAAAAGCAGATGAATGAGCGGATGGTACTGACGGTCAACCGATATGGGCGCCAGCTACAGGTTCCCGTGCAGGTGGACGAGCGGCCATGACCTATCACCATCATCATTATTATTGCCATCCTCCATCCCCCTTATTTTTTGCAAGAACAACCCTTTTGAGGGCCTGCGTGCATCTATAATGATAGTGTCTTCGTCGGATCATGACCCAATGGACGAGCTCATAGAAGAGCTAGAAAAGGGAGAGACCCACATAGTGGTGTCCAAGGAAATTCGCAAGTGGAACAAGCCCGTTACGGTTATCACCGGCCTTAAGGACAGGCCCGACGCCAAAGAGATAACAAAGTCTTTCAAGACAAAGATTGGCACTGGCGGCACATTCAAAAACGGCCAGATCGAGCTGCAGGGCGACCACAGGGACACCGTAAAGGACCTGCTGATAAAGACGGGCTTTTCAGAGGACTCTATAGAGGTGCTATAGTATCATCAGGAGTAGTATTACTAGCAGTAGCAGTAGCATGCCACTTACCTGCTCAGCCGATAGTAACTTTACAGCTTATATCTGCAAAAGGCGCTATTGAAAAATGGAGCAAGTGGAAGCCAGAGCACCGGTAGTAAAAGAAGAAGATCAAGATGATGGTCACGCATTGAAGGGCGACAACGAAAAGATAGAGGATACTGTCGAAATATCGTCGGGCAAGACAAGCCAGATACTCGTAGATAAGAAGAAGGAAGAAGAGGAAGACCAGCATGAGCGGACGGCGTCGTCGCTACTACTACTTGCCGGCGAATTTGGCAACAACGACACAAAGGTATTACAGCTCCTCAACGAGGCCGGCTCCAATTACTCTTTCAAAGGGCTGATGCGAAAGCTCAACCTCCACCAGCAGAGTTTGTCACGTGCCCTGCACAGGCTGCAGGAGATGGGCTTTGTCGAGCGGACGGCATCCGGCTACAGGCTTGGAAGCATCATGAGTACTACTACTTCCACCACCAACACCATCAATAATTCTGCCCAACTGACGGCCAGAAGGCCAAAGGGTATCGAATACACGCAGTTGCTCCAGACGTACGTACCGGGCAACGTAAAATCAGCCGACGTAATACGACAGCTTGTAGGCAAATGGTTCAAGAACATGCGGTGGCTTGGCATGATTGAAAGCGAAACCGGCCATACGCTGCAGTGGACAAGCGAGGACGGCTCATTTCAGATAAACCTGCGGCTGATATCCGACTATGTCATTATCGAGACGAACGCCTCCACAGAGAAGGAGAAGGTGCAGGCCATGTCCGGCTCGTACGCGATTTACGAGCAGATTACAAGGGCGGTCCAGAGCAGGTTGCTTGCAGCCGCCAACTCGTCGTCATTATTCCGCCTGGACTACCACAGAAGCGTAAATAACTAGTTCCTCTTTTCGCCCTGGCTCAGGTACTTTGTCACTATCCCCAGCGCCGCAATTGGATTATAAAACACCAACCAGAAGGGACGGCCGGCCTTGTGGAGGGCCGCCGCCATCGATGCCACGATAAGGGCCGCAGAAATCACCGCTACCAATAGCGAAGCCTGAAATACGCTCATGTAGGGAAGGAGCAGGCCGTCCACATAGTACGAGCCGTCAATCGGCAGTGGCCAGAACACAGGATTTGCAGGGTGGTGCAACCAGTCAACCAGCACGTGAGACATGCCCCCGATTGCGGCAGACGCATAAAACCCCCGGCTGGCAACCGGCGCCCTTGTAAAGCCATGGACTCCGAATTTCTCCATCACAAGAAACCGGCCAAGCACCCAGACTATCACCATGGTCAGCAGCACGTCGATTGTAAGCGCGCCGACAATTGAGTGCAGTATCAGTCTGTCGGGGGCAAGCGAGCATGGAAAATCCCAGCCGCAAAACACAGACCAGCCAAATATGAACGAGGCCAGGGGCTCAAGGTCCGGGACAAAAGAGCCCAGAGTAAGCGCGGCAAAGCTCAGCGAGCTGTACCGGGGCTTGAGGAACCACACAAAGGCCGCATGAAGAGGTGTAAGTGTCATAACTATTGTTGCAGACGCCGCAGTACAGTGCTCCCCGCTGTTTATCAAGGGCGGCAAGAAATTGTTCTGTAACTATTTCTGTCAACCCCTATGCCTGACCGCCGACATTGTTTGGTGTGGTGCATGGGCCTCCGCTGCTTGACAACGTTGCATTTTCCTGTGGCCTTATTGCAGCAGGCTTTGCCCTGCTTGCGGTTTCGATCTGGTTGAGGAAGCGGCAGCCTGAAGGGGCCTGCGGCTACAATGCCAAGCTTGAGATCTTTGGCAGGAAAATATTTGAGACAAGCGACAGGTGGATCTCGTTTACAGTGTTTATCATGCTGGTGGCACTAGGCTCACACTTTTTGGCCGAATACGGGCTCCACATCTATGACGTCACACCTGTCGACCGGTTCACCCATGGATTTTCTGGCATGGCAGGGACGGCCTTTATCCTGAACTTTAACCTCTCAAGGGGCCGGCGGGTCTACTACCCTACTGCCATAGGGCTGTCCTGGATAGGGTTTATCGCGTGGGAGGTTTACGAATGGATTGCCGTGATGACAGTTCCAAACTCGGGGATTGTCACAGGACCCTGGGACCTGGCAATAGACCTGTGGATTGACTCCCTGGGCGCGCTCGCAATCTGCTTTTTCTATGATGAGTACCACAAGGAAAAAAAGTCGAAAAAGGTAGAGGGTGAAAAAGCGGCGGCCGCAATAGAAGAGGAGGACGAGAAGAAGGAGGAGGATGAAAAGAAGAGAAAGAAAGCGGCGTGACCGGCTTCTAGGAATCCCGGTCAATTTACACCGCGCCCCCGTATACTAGGGCAGACACATACATGACAACAATTGTCGGGATAAAGACCAGGGAAGGAGTCGTGCTGGGCTCTGACAAACGTGCCAGCAAGGGCTTTTTCATTGGGTCAAAGATAACGCAAAAGATAGCCAAGATAGACGACACGCTTGCAGTGGCGATAGCCGGCCAGCTCTCCGACGCGGAATACCTGATCAAGATGGCCAAGGCCGAGCGCAAGCTCATAGAGCTGAGGCGCGGCTTTCCGCTGACAGTCAAAGAGTCTGCCAGGCTCATTGCCAACGTGGCGTATTCCGGCCTAAAGAACTACCAGCCGTATTTTGTCGAGCTGCTTGTCGCCGGCGTGGACCAGGAAGGCGGGCACATATTTGCAGCAGACATGAGCGGCGCGATAACAAGCGAGGACTTTGCATCGTCAGGATCCGGCTCACCGGTAGCATATGGCGTGCTTGAAAGCACATTCCACAAGGACATCACAAACGAGGAGGCCAAGCAGGTTGCGTCAAAGGCAGTGGCGGCAGCCATGGAGCGGGACCCGGGTTCCGGCAACGGGATAGACGTGCTGGCCATTCCAAACCTGGTGGTACAGGAGGTGGCAAAGTAAAAAATGGCTGAAGCAACATTTGGAGGAGCAACAGGCGGAGGAACTCGCTACCCGTACTTTTACGGACCTGAAGGCCGGCTGGTGCTCGTAGACAGCGCACTGGAAGCGGTAAGCAGGGGCTCAACTACCATAGGAATCAAGACCCCGTCATTTGCATTGCTTGCGAGCCACATCAAGCCCGTAAGGCCGCTGATAGACCCGGCAGAGAAAATATTTGCAATCGACGGCCACGTAGGCGCAACAGGGTCCGGCTACATCGGCGACATCCTGCAGCTGATAGACGAGCTCAGGCTTGAGGCGCAAAAGCACCGGCTCAACTTTGAAAGCCCAATTGACGTGGGATCACTTGCAAAGCACCTCGGATCGTACCTGCACAACTATACCATCTATGCAGTGAGGCCCCAGGCGGCGTCAGTCATTGTCGCAGGCGTTGACCAGGGAGGAGTGCAGATGTACCAGGTTGATCCAAGCGGCACGTTCATGCGCGGTTCCGGGTTTGCAATAGGACAGGCTGCGGATGTTGCACTTGACGTGCTCCAGCACGAATACAGCGCGGACATGACCGTTGACCAGGCAGTCGCCTTGAGCAACAGGGCGATAGAAAGGGCGCTTGGAGAAAGGCCCGTGGTAGAAATAGGAGTGGTCGGACCGGGAAACGAGTTCAAAAAGCTGCTGCGCTAGCCCGCTGTTATTTTTTCTGCGGGGCTACAGCTGCTGCAGTAGGTTTTAGACCATCCGGCCTGCGCCATTTGTTTGCCCAGCGGGCCAGATCTTTTATTATCACTTCCAGCTCGCGGGCCTGCGGAGTCATGCTGTACTCGACCCTTGGCGGGACTTCAGGATAGATCTTTTTTGTGATCAGGCCTTCTCGTTCAAGCTCAAGCAGGCGCCCAGCAAGGACGGTGCTGCTGATACCGTCAAGCGCCCTCTTTAGCTCATTGAACCTTATGACGTTTCGGGTGCTGAGGTTCTTGAGGATGTGAAGAGTCCACCTCCTTCCAAGCACCTCCCAGACATCGGCTATGGCGCATGTCGCATTTGCTTTGGCTTCTGTCGTTAGTTCTTCAGGCATACCAAGTAGCAATAATTAACTAGGTGGTAAATTATATCCTTTTTGGTAAGAAACTCCCTTCAATTCGTCACACATAGATCGCTTTCCTTTGGCAATAACAAAGAATGCCGCTGTTGAGATGCCTACGAACGCGCCTAAAAGCAGCCATCCTTCTTCTTCAAACATATTTGTCCCCTCCATCAAGGCAATTGGGGTGTAGTGCTCGTTCAGATAGCTTATGTCCGGTTCCAAGTGTTCGACGTTTCCCATCCAGGAAGTGCCACTGCAGGCTTTCATTTTTACCTCGAACCTGTCAAGATATGCAAACACCAAATAGTCCTCGTTATCCAAGAATGGCGTACTGCATTCTGGTTCGTTGAGATGCACCCGGACCGTCTTTGCATCAATCCCCCTCCAAGACTTTTGAACGTCAAATGTAACATGTATCGCGTAATCCACGGGGGAACCCCCGTCCTTTTCAGCAACCCTTCCGACAAATATGGCGGTCGATTGCTCGTAAATTCCTGGCCGCGGAACGAAACAAGAGCAAGCGGAAGCGGGTTGCGACGTGATTATAAGAAATGTGTCAAATGCTATCATGCATACGGCGAAAATTATCGCGATGACTTTATTCAATTGTGTCAGCGTACGATATGTTGCTCATTAACCTAAAGATAGAACACTAGATGCATGAAATCAAGCTAATATTCTTGTTGGCAGAGGCTGGTGTGGATCCGTTCTCCTATGGAAAGATGGAGTAGATACGCTGGTTGATCTCAATGGAACCGAAGGCGGCACAAAAACAGCAGATTGTGAAAACTTGTGGCAGTCCTCGATAGGAATATTCTCATGGATGTGGGGCATATGCGGCGTGAATCCAACAGTTGGGTTTTCCGTGGCAATGTTGCCGGATCCTCACGGTCCAAGAAACAGACCGTGAGGATATGCTTACATACACACTCTCTTCAGGTTCGTATTTTATTGGGGCTCAGAGGCAGTGGCGGTAGTTGAATCCTTGGTTTTCCCAAAGAACGCCTTCACATGAGGCCTGTAGAGATAGTAGAGGATGACTGCACTGATAATCATGCTGACAATGCTTCCAAAATTGGCGCCGGCTATCGAGACTGCATCGAGTATGATGCTCACAATCGAAAGCACTACGGTCAAAGTCCAGGACCACCTCTTGCCTTTTAGCAAACCATAGGCTACGATGAACGATAGTATTCCCAAGATTGCCAGGATGGCGCCGATTGCGATTGCCCCGGTCCCTATCAACCATGCAGGAACGCCAGACAGTTCATTGCTTGTCGTTGCTATTGAAGGAAGCACCGAGCCTGCTGCGACTAGCACTAGTCCTCCAAGCAGCATGATTATTCCACCGATGATGTTAAGAATCGCAATTATTGTCACGCCAGTTGGGCGATGAATTGCATTTGATGTCAACGATTCTTCTAGAACATTCTCCTGAATATGAACACTTCGATTGGAAGCATGAGAGCCAGCGTCTGCTACTGCAAGGAGATTGCCTTAACAAGATTCCGCCCTTCACCTTCTGAATTGCTGTTGTGCCGGCTATGGTTGTCTCTCCCCCCTTATCCATAGGGCGGCGCCGAGGTTAGATAACCAGACATCATGGCGGATTTTCCGGTATCCGTGTGTTTCGCCTGTGTATATTCGCTTGAGCCTTGCCCTAAAGATTGAAGGATCGCAGCTTGCTTAAAGCCTCCTACATTCTGACAGTAGAATCAATGCTTACTTGATGCTAGAAGGACTCTGCATGAAGCATTAATAATTCTCATCTTAATTCTTCTTCTAAAATGACTCTCCGGAAATGTGAGTGGCGGGATATTATGGCCTTCGCTTCGACTCTGGTTCTTGTCTCTGCCCTCATATCTCCTGCTTTAGGCGCGGCTGCAGCTGCCGCAAAAGATACGGCGGGTGTACAGGCGAGCTCCATTGGCGATACAGGGGTCATTGTACCCCTTTACATTTACCCCGGAGAGGAATGGGACGAGCTAATTGAAATCAAGAACAACAATACCGGCGTGCCAATGGTTGCGATTGTAAACCCGGCAAGTGGACCTGGCACATCCAAAGACTCGGCCTATGCTGCGGGCATTCGGGAACTA
>DATEIL010000111.1:0-2666 GCA_035279085.1 Nitrososphaera sp. | reverse complement strand
AAGCAGTGTCGGAACAGAAAAAAAAGAAAGGGACGGAGGCCCAGCCTAAGAGGCCGAGACCGGTGTGATATTTTCCACGCATACGTGTTCCAAGTTGCCCGAGCCGTCAAATACGGGCTTTAGAGTGAATGACACCACAGTATCCGCAGTGGTTCCGGGATTCATGGTGATCGGCAGGCCGGTAAGGGCATTTGTTCCGCTAAATGAAGCAGGCATTCTAAGCAGCTGGATTACCTCCTGGTTTACCTTGACTTTTCCTGGCGACTGGTAGGTCAATGCAGCCACTTCGAGCGGCCCCAGAATCGTGGATTCACAATATGAGCCGGCGCCAGTCAGCTGGACGTAGTGATTATGCCAGACAGGGCTGTTTGGATCTCCACCCTGCGCCGCGCTATCCAGTACGCCCTGATGCGTGGTCGATACCATCAATGAATCTCCCGATGTCAGGACACCATAGCCAAAGGCTCCGTCACTCCCGTTCTTTGCAATCTTGCTTCCCGTGGTTATTGTTGCATCCAGAGACGTTGTTGTTGAAGTAATGCTTGCAGACACGATCTCGCTCACTGCATATGCTAGCACCGGCGCCATCAGCATGGCTGCGGCCAGCGAAGCTGCAATGAGACTCGAAAAGAGAATTGTTTGCCTCATTGCTCGCAATAAAGAATTCAGTTTTATTTAACTATAGAAGTATCTAACGAAAACATAATTCATTACAATTCTCGCTACATATGATCATATGATCAATACATAGGCAAGAAAACTGGCCATAATGTCATCAGGGTCATTTTGCCCTGCCCGCGCCAAACATCCCGATTACGCTGCTGACCATCATCCCGAGCGTGTAGGATGACCCGAACTCCTGGAAGGCAGGAATAAAGTGCAGAGTCAGCAAGGCGCCTAGCGCTACAAGCGACCCGTATTCTGCAACCTGTTTCAACAGAGTCCTGTCGCGGTTGAACGGCGCCAGGAGCATACCAAGGATCCACATCCCAAACAGCCAGACCATCACCTTTGCCGCTATCGTTTCAGGTGCCGAAAAGGCGACGCCGAAATACATTGCAGTAATGATAAAGTCGGCCTTCATCATCCTTGCAAATATCTGCTCAAAAGTCTTGAGCCGGACGATATAGTATCCAAACATTGTGCCCATCACTGCGACTGCGGCCGTGCTCCCCGCAACAAACGCCACATTGGCGCCGCAGTTGAGGAACAGAGTGGATGGGTCGATTCCACCGCAAAAGACCTGGCTTGAGACTATTGCCATGAGAAACGTCTTGACAATTACGCTTGCCGCGAGGAGAAGCGCCCTGTGCGAAGGTTCCACCCGCTCGTACCTGGCTTGCTTTTCTCTCAAGTGGAGCCCCCGCCTGCCATGCAGCAGGATTCCTTTTGCAGAATATTAAGGATTTTGAGTGCAGGGTGGCGGAGATATCGGGATGCGCAAAAGAAACTGTCTCAAGTTTGCCAGAAGATATTAATAGCAACCTCACTGCCCTATTTTTTGTGAAGTTCGTCGACTGGTTCCCATACTATCAGGGAATCCGGGCTGAATTTGGTTATAGTTCTGAAAAGGATCAAGAGGCCGCACGGATGCTCTCGGAAATGGCCAAGAGAAAGGCCATGGACACCAAGGCGCTGGAGAGAAAGATAAAGGGAAAGACAGTGGTTGTTGTCGGAGCAGGATCCGGCATTGAGGACGAGCGCGCAGCCAAGTTCCTGAAAAAGAACAAGAACTTTGTAAAGATAGCGGCTGACGGGGCGGCCCAGTTCCTGATTGAAAACAAGATCAAGCCGGACGTTGTAGTGACCGACCTTGACGGAAATCCGGCGTTCCTGCAAAAGGCGGAAAAATCCGGCGCAACCATGGTGGTCCACGCCCATGGCGACAACCTCGACCTGCTCAAAAAGCTGGTTCCAAAGTTCAAGAAACTGGTTGCGACGACTCAGGTCAGCCCGCTGGAAAACGTCTATAATTTTGGAGGATTTACCGACGGCGACAGGTGCGTGTTCCTGGCGGACGAATTTGGCGCCAAAAAGATAATCCTCCTTGGAATGGAGCTTGACACTCCCGGCAAGTATTCAAAGGAAAAAGTCAAGGACCCTGAACTGAAGAAGCAAAAGATGCAGGCAGGAAGGAGGCTCCTTGAGATGCTGGCCAAGCAGACCAAGTCTGACCTTGCCGATGCGTCCAAGAGGCCTATCAAGGGATTTGCCCCCCTAGCCAGATACCCATAGGCATGCCGTTTGGCCGCAGGCAGGCACTGGGTATTGCAGGCATGGTCCTTGCAATACTGGGCGGAGTTGCATGGTTCTATGGCCAGCAGATACCCGGCATCATCGCGTGGGTCGGGGCATTTATCCTGGCGCTCCGGCTGAACAAGAAGAAAAAGCGCGTGGCCAAAACCTAAAGCTATTATATCTTTTCTGCGGTAGCATCTGCTGTCAAAAAAAATGTCAGGCTATTCCGAGGAGGATATCAGGCGTGCCGCAGACATCAGGGAGTGGCTCGTCAAGCAGATTACCGACAAGCAGGAGGAAGTCGAGAGGCTCCGCACTGCGCTTTCGCTCATAGACGGGTTGCTAAAGCAGGGAAGCTTTAGGGCTGCTGCCAGCCTTGGAGGCTTTGCCGCCGGGGGATCTACTGCGACTACGCAGGTTCAACAACA
>DATEIL010000110.1:0-3914 GCA_035279085.1 Nitrososphaera sp. | reverse complement strand
AAAAAGGGCGTATAGATCTTGTTATTTCTCACGATGAAAATGTTTTCTCCCGAGGCCTCGCTTACGTTGCCGGAAATATCGAGCAGAATTGATTCGTCGTATCCATTGCGGCGGCTCTCCTGTGTAGCGAGTATTGAGTTTAGGTAGTTCCCCGCGGCCTTGGCAAGCGGAGGGGTTGTGCTGTCGTGGATCCTCCGCCAAGAAGAAACGCATGCCTTGATTCCTTCTCCTTTGAAGTACTTGGCAAAAGGGAATGTCACAATGATGGTATGCGTGGGAGAGTCCCGGGTTACATTTAGGTCAATTCCATGAAGGCCTACAAACGTAAGCGGCCGGATGTAGCATGATTCCTTAATTCCGTTTTTCTGCAAGAGTTCAACCGTCGCCTTGCAGAGCTGGGTCACAGAGTAATTTGAGGAAAAAGAGTAGACGCTGGCCGATCTGTGCAGTCTTTCCATGTGTTCGCGCAGCCTGAAAACGTACAGGTTATTTTTGGCGGCATATCCGCGGATCCCCTCAAAGACTGCGGTTCCATAGTGGAGCGCATGGGTAAAGACAGGAACTTTTGCATCCTCCCAACGAATGAACTTGCCGTCGAACCATATGAATTCGCCGCCCTTTTCCTTCATGCTCTTGTACAGTGCCAGAATTTAGCATTGGCTTATAAAAGTCTTGAACCATCGTCGCATCGGCTCATCTTTGCGGAAGTTCTAGCGCTCTGGAACAATCAAGTTAACGGGCCTGCAAACAGTAACCTGCATGCCCACTGATCAATCTTGGATAAATGCAGGATTATTTAGCTGTCAGCATGTGGCTCACAATCAAAACATGTTGCCGACTGAGGCAGAGAACGCGATGATGCAAAATCCAGAGTCGCCAAAAGAAATTGAGAAGTATAATATCCAGAATGGGTAGGCCGAACAGCCATATACTTTTTTTTGAATGGGCAGTCGATGCAAGATTGATATCGTTACTTGTAGCCTTCGACAGGAAATTTCATGCCCATAACCCGCCGGGTTTCGTCCTGTATTTGAGCATACTTTTCAACGATTCCCCAGTTCTTTCTGATAACCTCTGCTACTGGGCCCGGCACGCTCTGCTGCCAGCCGTCCTCCACACCCTCCAGAACCTGGCGGTAGAGGTACTCCTTTACAGATGAGGCCGAAATCTCGAGTCTACTTGCTCTCATGGGATTCAACCGGTAGATCCTCAGCATGAGTCGTTCTGCAGAATCGCCAGTGTAGGAAACAAATTCCCTTTCCTTTACGTTGGCCATAATCTGCCTCCTCAATTCCCAAGAGCGCGATGACAATACCGGAGGAAGATATTTTGAATAAGGCGCATGGAATGAATAGTCAGGTAAGACAAGGACGCTGCTGCCAAAGATGGACTCCACCATCTGCTTTCGAAGCTCATAGGAGAAGGGGAAACTCCTTGTGTTGACTTCGCGCTCTTCTTTCAAGAATCGGACTGGAAAGACATAGACACGGTACCCCTTACTCAGGAGCCTTGAAATTATGGTTTCATGGGCGTTTGTGAGCGGGTTGAGGTGCGCAAGGTAAATTGCGGCAATCTCGGCCATGCCAGAGTCATACTAAAGTGAAGGGATATAATAACAAAAAGTAGAGAAATCGTCGTCGGTGGCGCCGGCTAGCTCTTCTTTATCTCGATTTCAATCGTAGATACGTTTCTAGTCCTGCCGTCCTCGGACTGGACAGTCTCAGACCCTATTCTGACGTCGCCAATCTTGTAGCCTGCGCTTTCCATTCTCTTAAGAGTAATCTGCGATACGTCTACTGCCCTTCCGATGCTCAGGCCTCTTGCCTTGATTGTAACTGTTGGCTGGTTTGCAAGCTGGATCAGCGTTGACGTAACGTATGTCATTAATGGCTTCTTCCCGATGTATATGGTGTCATGTGGACCTTCCCTACGCTGGGATGTCTGCTCTTGTTGCGATGGTTGTGGTTCTGACATGAGCGTGATAGCTCCTTAGGGATAATTTAAGCTATGGTTACATATGTGTGACAAAGCAATTTTGAGTGGTCCCCGAGATTGATGGGAGGATATAGTGAGCGAGCACAACATGATAATAGATTCTCTAGCTGCCACGAATTCGGCCGTCCGATCACGCGATTTTTTTCTCCAATCAAAAAGAGCCAGATAGAGCACAACATCATCCTGACGCTTGTAATAATGGAGTAGTAGGTACAAATAGGGACTGCGCTCCGGTTGAAATGTTTGTTTGGCAAGAAAGCCACGTGGAAGGCAGAGTACGAGGACTCGCTCTACAAGATCTATGACTGGGACGGAAACCTAGCAGGGTACATGTTTCCACATTATGGCGACATTAGTCCCCGCGAGCAGGAGGATGAGATTATCGAAGAGCTCAACAGGAACCACTCGCAGCTATCCGAGGCCACCCTGCTTCTGCCAATGGTAAAGCTCGGGCTTCTCGACAACAAGGATGGGATGGATGTCGACTATGTTATTTCTTCTCTAGAGACAAACGCAAGCAGGACCGAGGGGTGGAGAAAATGGCTCGATGCAAACTCTAAGTCATTTGGGATCTTTGGTGCCCGAGTCCACACGGCCAGAGAGGATCGGAATATGCTTTCAATTGCCCTTGGCATCAAGGACTCCTTTACGCTCGGCGACAAGGAAATTGCGGGGAAACTCATCCCGCTGCTGGACCGCCTTCACCAAGACGGCCTTCTCTGATATTTATAGGGGTCATATCCGCGATAAGCCACAGGAATGAAGGTTCAATTTGCCAATCACCTTGTCTGCCTGATGCACTCTGACAAGCAGATCCGGCTTGTCCTTGAGCGGCTGGTGATGGAAGGTGCAAACGAATGCGTTGAAGGCCTTCTAAAGTGTCCGGATTGTGGTGCGACCTATCCGATTATTCACGGAGTCGCAATTGTTGTGAAGGATTTTCCTGCCTATGCCGCAGGCAGGGCACAGACCTTCGGTAAATGGCTTTTGGAGAGCCAGACCAAAGAAATGAAAGATTTTCTAAAGGAAAGTGGCTCAGCACTGTCCCCGGGCAGCACGGCAAACGACAGGTATGAAGAAGGCGGCAGCTGGTTCGTCCCCTACAGATGGACGCAGTATGATCACTCTACAGAAGACAGACTGCTAAAGTCGCTCAGGTGGAGGCTCAAGCCAAATGAAGTGTACAACCGCGTAGTCCATGGCATCAACCCAAAGATGGACGGAGTGGTCCTTGACATGGCATGCTCTATGGGATACAGCACTACGCTGCTGGCTTCAAAGTATGCTTTTGCAATAGGAATAGACCTCTCTTTTTCATTTATCAGGGAAGCGAGGAAAAAGATGTACGAGGCAAAGCATGGCAACGCAGAGTTTTGCGTCGCAGATTCTCTGAATCCCCCGTTTGCACCGGCAAAATTCGACCTTGTGCTTGCACTCAATCTTATCGAGCTCGTCGATGCCGAGGCACTGCTGAAATCGATTCACAGGATGCTCAAACCACATGCCGACGTCATTATCTCAGACCCATACGACTACAACCGGGACCCACCGCCAAAGAAATCGTACGACGCAAGGACATTCCGGCTTCTGGTAGATGATTCAGGATTTGAAATCGGCGAGAAGAGTGCCAAAGAGGAGTCATATATCCCATGGGTGATCAAGGTAAACGAGCGGGCATACCTCTTTTATTTTGTGGACTATATCAAAGCGAAAAAAGTCTCAAAGCAGAAATTCTAGTCTGCGATGGGTTTAATAACACAGCCAAAGCTAAAGCTGCCATGCCCACCGCATACGTCCTTATCAACTGTGACCTAGGCTCAGAAGAAGAGATAATAAAAGAACTCAAAAAGCTGCCAGAAGCTATCGAAGTGTCTGGAGTATATGGAGTATATGACATAATTGGCAAGATAAGGTCAGAT
>DATEIL010000109.1:0-6899 GCA_035279085.1 Nitrososphaera sp. | reverse complement strand
TAGCAGTTTGTCAAGCAGATCCTTTGGGAGGCCCTCCTGTTGGCCCTGCTGAAGTTGTTGCTTCTGCTGTTGGGAACTACTGTCTTCGCTGTCAGGCGGAAAATACAGGAACTTCTTGCTGCCCTTGGCACTACTGCTACTAGTACTACTACTGGGCGGGGCCATAGCTGTTGTCCTTTCTGTCCAGAAGAGGAGGCTGGATATGGCGAAGCCCTTCAAGCACCACCTCTGTGACCGACGCGGTGAATTCCCCGTTGAGCTCCGGTGTGATGGTTATCGTTTCCGTCATGATCCCCATGCCTTTTGCCTGCTCTGCCAGCTGCTTTTGCTCGCCGCGAACAAACGCCATAGTTTCATCTATTGCCTGTCGAAGGCCAGGGAACCGGGACAATTGCGATTGATAGTCAGAGTCAGATTTCTTGCCAGCTGCAGAACCGGGCAGAGTCTGCGACACTTGGAATGCCTTGTTCTTAGCAAACTCGTTCTTTATCTTGGCAATATTTTCGGGCGATAGCTTTTGAACGTAATCAAGGGAAACCTCTTTGAGGGCCGCCTCTGTTATTGAATTTAGGAGGTTCTTCCTGTTTTCCCGGTTATCCTCCATTTCGGATAGCTCAAATTTTGAGGACTGGTGGATGCATGAAATGTCGCAAAAGCGTGGGATGGCCTTTACGCCCAAGATTATTGATCTTGTGCGCTCCGCCTCACCCACCATGAGCTCAAGTGAGTGGACAGACATCCGGACACTCACGCCTTTGTCCTGGTTTATGTCGTGGTGGTTCCTTGCCGCCTGGACTATTTTTGCTATGGTCCTGATAACAAAGACCGGAAGCATTGCGTTGGCCGGATCTGCAATGCGGGCTTCCTGCACCATAATCAGCATTTCATCGGGGACATTTGAAGGGTAGTGCGTATCAACGTGGCTCCGGAGTCTATCAAGGAGCGGCTCGATAATCTTGCCCGAGTGGGTATAGTCTATCGGGTTGGCTGTCGCGACTATCTTGACGTCCGGCTTGAATACCACAGGATATGCGCCTGTCGTGAACTTGCCCTCCTGCAGGACGCTGAGGAGGGAAACCTGTTTACGGGGATCAAGTACCGGGAGCTCGTCGATGCACAGGATGCCATGTCTGGCCTGCAAAAGCTGCCCCGCAGAATATGATTCGATGCTGTAAAGCTCCACGCCCTTCTTGGCTATCTTGATGGCGTCAATCTGGCCGACTAGGTCCTTGACTGAAATGTCGGGAGTGGAGAGAATGTACTTGAACCGGTCCTGACCACTGACCCAGTCTATCTTTGTCTCGAGTTTGTCCTTTCGTATAATGTCCTCGCACTCTGGAGATACTGAAAACTCGGGCTGGGACCGGACAATTTCTGATTCAGACAATAAGGCAGCAAGATGGGCTTCAGGGATTGTTGTAGGAATGTCGCTAGTCACAGTCCCGCGGACTATGGGAATTGGAGAGAGCAGATTCCGCGCCATTGATTCCGCCAGCTTGGTCTTTGCCTGCCCTATCTGACCTACCAGCAAAAGGTCGTGCCCTGAAAGTATAGCCCTGTTAACAGCAGGTACGACATCGTGGTCATAACCGATGATCCCGGGGTAAGGGTGCTCCCCTTTTCTTAGCTTTGCGATAAGATTACCGCGGAGCTGTGTCTCGACTGATGCATGCTTGTAGTTAACCTTGAGCAAGTCACCAAGAGTCGTAAGCTGCTTGTAATCCTCGGGGACGCCGGGCATCAATTCTTCATATTTCGGCTTTGAGCTGTAGGAGCGACGGACTGCCTCTTCCATCTTTGAACTCATAATGAGATGGAGCGTCGCGGTGCTCTCGGAAATTTAAAGATTGTCAGAAATCCTAGTGGTTTTCGATGGCCAGTTCTAATTGGCGGACATATTCTTCGTAGGCAAGTTCTTCTGCAGTCTTTGCGGTTTGCTTGGGCGTCACTAATTTGGCATTCGACCGTTCCTTCTTTTCGGCCAACTTTTTACACAATCTCTTTACGGCCTGAACTTATAATTCTTTACATGAATTAAAGCGCACCCTACAATTGAATTTCTTGACAAAATGCCTGAAGGCGTTGAATATTTATGGTGTGCAGCCCCGCGTGAAAAACGCTTTGTTGAAAATATTGCATGGATTCTGAGCGTATATCCAGCATGGTTTTTATTGCCGAGAAATGTTTCGTGGTAACTGAACTTGTCCGCAGCGGAGTACAAACACATACTCAGAATAGCCGGCAAGGACGTTGAGGGCAGCAAAAAGTTGATTGTTGCCATCAGCGAAGTTAAAGGCGTAGGTTACAATTTTGCCCAAGTTCTCACGCAGTCGCTTAACATTAATCCAAACGCCAGAGTTGGATTTCTCACAGATAACGAGATTAGAGAAATAGAGCGCGCGATTTCGGACCCCAAGGTCGCTGCTCTTCCCGAATGGTATCTTAACAGGAGGAAGGACATGGACAGCGGAACGACTCATCATCTGATTACATCAGACCTTGATTTTGCTTCTTCAAACGACGTCGAAAGGGAAAAGCTGGTAATGAGCTGGCGTGGCTACAGGCACATGTTTGGCCTGCGGGTCAGGGGACAGCGCACCCGGACTACAGGAAGAAAGGGCGGAGCTGTCGGCGTAAAGAAGAGTTCGCTAAAGGCTGGCGCAGCTCCTGCAGCGGCCGGTGCTCCCGCAGCACCAGGTGCAGCTGCACCTGCGGTGGCTGGCGGTGCAAAACCTGCGGCAGGTGCACCCGCAGCTGGTGGAGCAGCTCCGGCGGCGGGCGGTGCAAAACCTGCGGCAGCACCTGCAAAGGAGCCCGCAAAGAAGTAGAGAGAGTGTGTGGTGCTAGATGGGAGATCCTCGCAAGAACAAAAAACTATATCGCCGTCCCAGAATGATCTGGACAACGGATCAGCTGAACGCAGAACTTTACGTGATGGGTTCATACGGCCTCCGCAACAAGCGCGAGCTTTGGAAGGCACAGACAGAGGTCGCAAGAATCAGGAACCAGGCACGCGCACTCTTGGCACTTTCTACAGAAGTGCGGAGTGAAAAGGAAAAGAGGCTCCTGAATTTCCTGAACAGGCTGGGCCTGGTCAAGGAAGGTGCCACCCTGGATGACATATTGAACCTAAAGGTCGAGGACCTGCTCGAACGCAGGCTGCAGACCGTGGTCATGAAAAAGGCAAGTTCAAAATCACCGTATCAGGCAAGGCAGATAGTGAGCCACGGCCATGTTTCGATTGGCAACAGAAAAGTCAACATCCCCGGTTACCTCGTAAGGACGGCAGAAGAGCCCCAAATCCTGCTCCACATCGAGCTTCCCGCGCCTCCTGGTGCAGAAGCCTCATCATCACCATCGCAACAACAACAGCCACCGGCCTCATAGGCTCACCACGTCCACATGGTCTATTTTACCATCCGAATTCATGTCAAAGCCTTGGACAACCAGGGCCCATTCCTCCTTCTCCTCCTCTTTGTACCTGCTCAACACCTGCTCGCTATAGTTGGTCAGTGCAATGACTGCAGATTTTGTTCCGGCAGACCTCACGCCGGCAACCACAATTATACTTGACTTTAGGTCATATGGGTTCTTAATCTTTGCAATAAGCCCGTGATTGTCAAGGCCGTAGCGCTTGCCTGTCTTTTCCTCAACAAGCCCCGACCAAAAGTTCCTTTCGTCAAAACGGATCGGCAGATACTTGTTGAATTCCGCGCTGACGATGTTTGTGCCAGGACCGCCAATTGAAATCAGGTTGTTATCGGCTAGCACCTTTTCCGCCTTGGCGTCTGCATCGAGTTTTACGACAAACTCTTCGGGGGTTGCAGTAGTCGTTATATGTCCGAGAAAGAAAGCCAGATGGACGGCATAGTGCCCGTCACGCGCAGATGACTTGTACGGTCCGTGAGGGTCTGGCGAGCCGACGACGATCAGGCCGTTGAATGAATTGTCCTTGCTTACATAGGAATCAAAGAACCTTCTTGCATTGGTGTGGTGGAGGACATCCGGACTATTGTCGCCGCTCACCGTTGTCTCTCCCCAGTCCATCTCGATTCCAAATGAAGGGCTTGTAACCCTGTAAAGTCTGGCGGTTCCGCCTCGGACAAAACTGTGTCCTGCCTCCTCAACGGCGCCTATTGAAACCAGCCTCCTGATGTAGTAGTAGGCACTTTGTTCATGTATTTTAAGCGCCTTTGAAATCTGGGCAGGGTACATGGGCCCCCTCGACAGTAGTTCCATTACCCGCCAGGCCACAGGGTTTGAGAGGATCCGCACACGCTCGACATCCCGGAACACAATTATCTTTTTAATAGAAGTCTCGCCATCGTGGTGTGAAACCAGTTTTTTCTCCACAAAAGCTGTCCCAAAAACCACTATATAAGATTATGTAGTGGTATAAGAAACTACATAGAACGGCCTGCGTATCCATTATAAATTTTCATATAACGGTCATTTTCCCCATTCAATAATCATTTTAAAGTTGCAAATACGAATTTGCATTGTATAGATAAAAATGTGCTCTATCATAGGCTACAAGGGCAGAAATTCGGCGGCCCCAATACTTGTTGACAGTCTCAAAAAGATGGAATACAGAGGCTATGACAGCGTGGGGGTGGCAACCATTGCCGACGGCGGCATACTTGTGCGAAAAGGGACCGGCAAGGTGATCGAGGTTAACAAGAATCTCAAATTCAACGAAATGGCCGGCAGGATTGGCATAGGCCATACCCGGTGGGCAACCCACGGAGGGGTCACTGACAGCAATGCCCATCCTCATTCTGCCTGCAACAAGAACATCGCAGTAGTCCACAATGGTATTATTGAGAATTACAAGGAACTGAAGACAGAGCTGCAGAAACAAGGACATGTTTTTTCAAGTGAGACAGATACCGAAGTTATCGCACACCTCCTTGAGGCCAATGTCGCGACCGAAGGGATCAAGCAGGCCTTGATAAAGACGTGCAATATGCTCAAGGGCAGTTTTGCATTCGTCGCAGTCTTTCAGGATGGCACCATTGCAGGTGCAAGGTACGAGGAGCCGCTTATCATCGGCGTTGCCAATGACGGCTACTTTATTTCAAGCGACGTGCTGGGCTTTCTGCAGTACACAGACAAGGCCATCTTCCTCGAAAACGGGGACATTTGCATAGTGGACAGCACAAAGCTTGAGGTATTTGACTTTGAATCTTCTCCCGTGGCCCGTCCGATTACACAGGTAGCATGGGAGCTTGGAGATATTGACAAGGGGAAATACGCTCACTATACCCTGAAGGAAATCAACGACCAAAAGCACACTATTGTGCATGCAGGCAGGCAGGACGAAGGCATGATGCAAAAGTTCTGCGAAATTCTCGGAAGTGCAAAGAGCATCTACATCACCGGCAGTGGCACCAGCTACCATTCCGCATTAATCTTCAAGCACATGCTTGCCCGCTTTGGCAAGATAAGGGCAGAAACGGTGATGTCAAGCGAGGCGCAATATGCACTTGCTTCGATGGATGCCGGCTCGGCCCTCGTTGCCATATCGCAGAGCGGCGAAACTGCAGACGTACTGGATTCCGTGAGGCTTGCCAAAAGTCAGGGAGCAAAGGTTGTTTCGATTGTCAATGTGACAACTTCATCGCTTGCGCGCAACAGCGATGCATTCCTCTCAACAAACTGTGGTCCAGAGATAGGAGTCGCTGCGACAAAGAGCTTTACAGGCCAGCTCGCGCTTATTTATAACGTCACTGACAGGCTGTGCCATGGATGCCTTGGGACCTCCAAAGCTGAATTTGCCATCGCAGTTGAAAACGTACTTGCGAGCCAAGCGAGCATTGCAAAGGCTGCAGAGAAAATGAAGGGTGCTACCGACATTTATCTTCTGGGCAGGTCGCTCCACTATCCTGTAGCCCTCGAAGGAGCCCTGAAAATGAAGGAACTTGCGTACGTCCATGCGGAAGGAATAGCAGCGGGGGAATTGAAGCATGGCCCACTTGCGCTTATGGAAAAGAATACCATTGTCATCATGATAAACCCGCATGACGAAACATTTGGCGATACCATCTCTAACGCCCACGAGATAAAGGCCAGAGGTGCCACTGTAATCGGGATTTCTGACACCGGTGACGATGTATATGACCACTGGATTGAAATTCCTCATCTGGACCAGGGCGCATTCTACCCTCTGGTGGAAGTGATACCCCTGCAGATCCTTGCGTACCAACTGGCGCTGGCAAATAACGCGGATCCGGACTACCCAAGAAACCTGGCAAAATCAGTTACAGTAAGATAAGATAGGATAGCCGGACCAAAGGCCATCAAACTCAGGGAGCCTGAACGGCATCTGTTTGAGGCCGGAGGGCCGAAAGTTATCGGTAAGGATCTGTTTGTAAAATCATCCATAGCAGCAGGGACTGTAGTGTTCTTGTCGAGTTTCAAGAAGGCAGGAGGTTTCCAAAAGTAAGGCTTGCCTTCTGGTGCTAGCGTGGTGAAGAGATTTGCGATGGATGCGTCAGGTGCGTCTCCATCCACCAGCCACCTACTGCACTCAATAACATTTGGATACTGAAAATGCTATGTGCCGTGCAAGAAGGGGACAAGAAACATGCCGTTCTCCGCAAGGAAAACAAGAGCTCCTAAGACAAGTATCAAAAAGGATGGCAGAAAAAAGGAAAGGAGAAGAAAGGAAAGAGATAGAGAGAGCGTGCTCTCTAGAATTGAGCGTTTTCGCTTGAGGTTCCCGCCCTGCTGCCGCCTGCTGATGACCCTATCGGCACATCCGGGAAGCTCTCGGTCATCCTCTGTTCTGCGACTGCACCTGCCTCTGCAAGGATCCTGTCTACCTCTTCGCCAGATGCGTCGAAGGCAAATGAGGTGTTGCCCATGCTTCCTGCGCTCATCATGATGTCGCTGAACAC
>DATEIL010000108.1:0-7695 GCA_035279085.1 Nitrososphaera sp. | reverse complement strand
AAGATAGCAACTCTAAAGGATTTTAACGAGGCATTTGAGCTCGTCAAGTCAGCAATCCTGCAAAAATTCAAAATGCACAGGGCAGGGCTGAGCCTCATCCTGCAAATGATGCCAAGCAACCTGGGCGCGTACCACATACTCGGATCAAACGTAATTGTCATGAACAGCTATCTGCTCGCTTCTGTGAAAAAACTCGCAGGTTCTGAGAACGAATACAACTCGTATGTGTTCATGGTGCTCGCACACGAGTACCTGCACAGCCTTGGCATAGTGAGCGAAAACGCTGTCAGGCAGATGACGTTTGAGCTCTGCAGCTGGATGCTTGGGGCAGACCATCCAGCAACAAAGATGGCAAAGGAGGACCCCTCGTCACTCTATCCGCAGCTCCGGTCGCTAGTGCAGACGCGGTTCAGTCCGGACTTTCATCTCGTCGGGAATTTTGACAGGACGAACCAGACGTACATCCAGTAGCCAGAAAAAACTATATTCGCAGGGCTATTCAATATCATGTGCTAGATAATACATTTGTCAGGCGACATATCAAAGCTAGAAAATAGGATCGTGGACCTCGAACGAAGGCTGTCAAAGCTCGAGGCTGCGGTTGCCGAAGGGGGAGGACGACGACAGCAACAACAATTCTTGCCTACGACAAGACCGAACAACCTTGAGGTAAAGCTTGTCGAGAACTCTGACAAAATGAACACCCAGGAACTGATCATAATTTCACTAAAGTTGAATGGCAGGCAGACCAAGGAGGAAATCAAGAAAACCCTGCAGGATTGGGGAAAAGTCTATGGCAACTGGTTTGACGGAGGCAACTTTAATGGCAGGCTTGTGAAAAAGAACATTGTAAGAAGAGAAGACGACAAGGGCCCAAATAACGAAGACCTGTTCTCACTCACAAAACGAGGCGAAATGCTTGCTGATGAACTAATAGCAAAGGTAAATGCAGGCTAGCAGCGCTCAAATGCATGCGTAGCCACATGAACATGGTGCGCGTCTAAATTTCACATATTATGGAAAAAAGGAGATTGCTTTTTTATTTATTGAGCCTTAAGAAAATATAAATAACATTAAGGAGCTAAACGTTTCATTATGCCGATAAAGAATGGGGCAGAGTATATCCAAAGCCTCAGGGGCAGAAAGCTCGACATCCGGCTTTTTGGAGCGAAAGTCAAAGAGCCAGTCGATCATCCAATGATCCGCCCTTCAATCAATGCCGTTGCAGAGACATACGATCTTGCCGTCGAAGAGCCAGAGCTTGCAAGCGCGACTTCCTCTATCTCTGGCATCTCTGTAAACAGGTTCCTGCACATTGCAGAGAGCGCTCAGGACCTTGTAAACCAGAACAGGATGCAGCGCAAGCTGGGCCAGCTCACAGGCACCTGCTTCCAGCGGTGCGTAGGCATGGACGCGCTCAATTCACTCTATTCCACCACCTATGAGATTGATGCCAAACACTCTACAAACTATCACAAGCGCCTGGTCGAATTTATCAAGACTGTCCAGCGCGAAAACCTCGTGATAGGCGGCGCCATGACCGATGTCAAGGGCGACAGGAGCCTATCGCCTTCGCAGCAGGAGGATCCGGATCTCTTTGTGCACATTACAAAGCGCGATGCAAAGGGCGTCTATATCACAGGCGCTAAAGCCCACCAGACCGGCTGCATCAATTCCCACTGGATAATCGTCATGCCCACAATGAGGCTCAAGGGCGAAGACAAGGACTATGCCATAGTCGGCGCGGTCCCTGTGGATGCGCCTGGAATCACCTACATCTATGGCAGGCAGTCTTGCGATACCCGCAGCATGGAAGAAGGCAACATTGATGCCGGTAACGCAATGTATTCCGGCCAAGAGGCCATGATAATTTTCAAAGACGTGTTCATTCCAAACGAGCTTGTATTCATGAACGGCGAGCACGAATATGCATCGATGCTCGTGGAGCGGTTTACTTGCTACCACCGCAGAAGCTATGTCTGCAAGACCGGCCTTGGAGATGTTCTGATAGGTGCATCGGCTGCAATTGCCGACTATAACGGCGTCGCCAATGCTTCACACATCAAGGACAAGCTGGTCGAAATGACCCACCTCAATGAAACGATTTTTGCAGCTGGAATTGCATCGTCATACATGGCGCACAAGACGGCGTCAGGCAACTGGCAGAACAATGACATGCTGGCAAACGTGTGCAAGCATAACGTGACTAGGTTCCCTTACGAGATCGGCCGACTTGCCCAGGACATCGCAGGCGGATTGATGGTTACCATGCCCTCTGAAGCGGAGTTCCGGAGTCCCGAGACGGGCCCACTCCTTGAAAAATACCTCAAGGGAAGGAAGGGAGTACCGACGGAAAACAGAGTAAGGATACTCAGGCTGATTGAAAACATGACTCTCGGGCGCAACGCAGTCGGCTATTTGACAGAATCCATGCATGGCGCTGGATCGCCTCAGGCGCAGAGGATCCAGATAGCAAGACAGAGCCAGATAGAGCAAAAGAAAAAGTTTGCAAAGCGGCTGGCCAACGTCAAGGAAGGAGAAGCATCTGAAAATACCCAAGAGCCATCGGATTATTTCGACCGCATATTCGGCCCCAACGGCAGCGGCAAAAAGAAGAATAAGTAAAAACGCGGAACCACGAAATCAACAAGTCCGCAACGGCAAGGCCTCATCCAACCTTCTGGTTGGCTAGGCCTCTAGTTGCGAATCATTATGCCAAGAACAGCGCTCATATACACAGAGAGAGATAGGGGCGCATATTTCTTACTATCACCACCATCACCACTACTACATTGCATTTCAGTCGGAGAATGGCTTACTAAAACCGGGGATGCAAATCCGAAGCAGGATTTTTCCTGGATGTGTGAAAAACCGAAAAGTAATGACGACTACTACAACAACAACTATTATTCAATCAGAGCATTTGCCACCAGCGGCCTAACTAAAAGCTCTCCATACTTTGGCTCCAATCGGCGAAAATCAGGTGATGTTGATGATAATGGTTGCCCCATGACAGAGTCTTGACATGTTGCAAGATATCGCTAGCGACTGTTGCAGATGCCTCTAAACGATAGCGATTGTCAATTTTATTTCAAAAAGGGTTATTTATCGGTTCGACGCCAATATTGTATTCGCTCACTCGGGGTTATGTAATTGAAATTAAACGAAGCACAAATTGAGGATTTGACAGGCAAGGTTTTCCGAACCATAATTAGCAACGGCAAGGAAGGCATTTTGCAATCGGAGCTGTGGAAGGAACTGGATCTTACGAGCCGCGACGGCTCAAGGGTGGCCATCCGGCTGGAAAAAAAGTCCCTGATCCGCAGGGAAAAAATGCTTGAAAACGGCAGGTGGACGTACAAACTTTTTGCCGTAAAACTGCCCGTTGACACTTCAAGCATTGAAAGGGCGCCCTGCCTGACCTGTCCCGTGGAGCACATGTGCTCACTTGACGGCACCTATTCTCCTACCAGTTGCAATTTTCTCGAGGACTGGCTCATCAACTCATTTGACGATAATGGTAGTAGCAGCAGCGACAACAACGGCAAGAGCAACAACGACGATTATGCTTCTGCTTCTTCTGATCCCAGAAAGACATCCAAAAAATGAGACTTGCCGACGCCCGCAAAGACCATTATCGCAAGCTTGCAAAGGATCAGGGGCTGCGCGCAAGATCCGCGTACAAGCTGCAGCAGTTGAATGATTCCTACCATGTCATAAAGAAAGGCAGCGGGGTCGTGGACCTTGGCTGTGCTCCCGGTGGCTGGCTCCAGATTGCAACAAAGCTGGTCGGATCCTCAGGGCGTGTTGTCGGCATTGACCTCAAGGCGGTAGAGCCGGTCATGGGCGCCGACATCCTGCAGGGAAGCATTGAGGACCAGGAAATGAAAAGCAGGATAGCGCAGATGCTCGGGGGCAAAGCCGACGTATTGCTGTCAGACCTTGCACCCAATGTCAGTGGCGTATGGGATGTCGACCATGCCAGGCAGATATCGCTCACCCAGACTGCTCTGCTGTTCGCCGGCGATGTGCTTCGCAGTGGCGGCAGTGCCATATTCAAGGTATTTGAGGGCGACATGCTCAACGAACTCAAGGCCGAACTGAGGCAGAACTTTGGCAAAGTCCAGCTGTCAAAGCCAAGCGCCAGCCGGCAGGAGAGCAGCGAATTATACGCTGTATGTCTGGACTTTAGACATAACAGCATAATATCTCGTGCTAATAAGTGATCAAGAAGAGTATTTTTTGATCAAACCAAATAACCGTAGTTAAAAGTTGATTAAATTAATTAATAGGCAACGCAATTCCGTACACTGCTGACGCGACCGCATGGCGCACCACGATTTTGAAAGGAATGCATCCGCACCCCGGATAACGGGTCCCTTAAAGGAGACTGCGCACAGCCGGGTTCTCGTCCTCTGCATTGACCGAGACGACGACATCGGAACAAAGGGAGGCATTGAGACGCCTATTGTAGGCCGCGACCCTTGCATCAATGCGGCAACTCGCTTGGCCATTGAGGATCCAGAAGATGCTGATTCAAACGCAATTTTCGGCGCAGTCAAGACATACGAGGAGCTTGTCAGCAAGGGTTATACCGTAGAAGTAGCGGTGGTCGCCGGCAAGTTTAACAGGGGCGTGGAGGCCGACGAGAAGATAAGCCTGGAAATAAAGAGCATACTGGAGAGGTACCAGGCAGACGGCGCCGTCATTGTTTCTGACGGCGAAGACGACGAGACGATTCTTCCCGTGATCCAGTCACGGCTTCCCGTAATTTCTGTCCAGCGTGTAATTATCCGGCACAGCCGGAGCGTTGAATATTCCTATGCCGTTTTTGGAAGGTATCTCAAGCTGCTTGCCTACGACCCTCAATATTCAAAATTTTTCCTTGGAGTCCCCGGGGTGCTTTTGGCTGCCGGGGCACTTGCAGTAATATTTGAGGCCGGCAAGTGGCTGGCAGCGATTGTGCTTGCCATCCTAGGAGGCGCTTTCATTGTGAGGGCGTTTGACATCGACAAGGCTGTTTCTTCACTTGGTAGGCTGACTCCAACGTCATTTATCCGGATATTCTCTGTCATTGCTGGTGTGCTGATGATACTGGCGTCCATAGCAAACGGGCTGTCTAGCATACCTCCGGAAATGATAAGGCCTGACATGAACCCTGTAGACTATGTCACGAACAGAGTTATTGTGGGAAGCTTTGCAGGCGGAACCATTACCCTGCTGTGGATAGGCATTGCGACTCTTATCGCCGGGGACTTGCTGAGCAGCTGGTTCAGGGGGAGTTCTCGGACAATGTCTGACATTTTGCGTCTCGCAGTCCTTGCCCTGCTCTACATTCCGGTACTCCAGTTTGCGTCCGTCCTTACGGCAGGCACCAGCCCCTTTACGCTGATATCTTCGCTCCTCGTAGGCCTTGCAGTGTCGCTCGTGGCGGCGACTTTCATCTACCAGTATTTCAGGAACAAGAAAGGCGGCGAAGTCCTGAAACACTAATGTGAGGGCTTGTCCAGCCCATACAACTGTTATCATAATCATGCCCCCGGAGCACGGAGAGTATGACTCTGCGCAGCAGAAATGGTTTTGCGGCTATTGGATGTCGCAGGCCGAATGGCTGGATATCCACGACTATGCTCCAACAACGACAACGACGACCACAACAACTACTGCCATCGAGAAGGAACAAGAAGGCGGCGACGGCGACGATGATGATGGAGCAGAGAGTGGAGTAGAGGAAGAGCGGGAGCAGGAATAGGGCAAATTCCCTTCACCTGTGGCCTTTTTGAAGAACAATAAATCGCATAAGACTTACAAACAACCAGTTCAATCTCAAAGCGTGGTTGACGAGCGCTCAGCCGGTGCAGTCGTCTTTTATTTATCCGAAAATGACGGCGCAGAACCGGAATTTCTGCTTCTAAATTACACTGCCGGCCACTGGGACTTTCCGAAAGGCAACATCGAGTACGGCGAGCAGGAAAAGGAAGCCGCGACTCGCGAAATCCGCGAGGAAACTGGGATAACCGACGTGGAGTTTATCGATGGCTATCGCATGAAAATTGATTATAGGTACAGGCACAGCAAAAAGCTGGTGCACAAGGAAGTCGTCTTGTTTTTGGCCCGGACTTGGACCCGGCAAGTAGTCATCTCACACGAGCACATCGGATTTGCATGGAAGAATTACGAAGACGCCATGGAGCATCTGACCTACAGAAATGCAAAGAACATTCTCCAGGCGGCAAAGGATTTTCTAAGGCAGCGTTCAATTGCGTACGACCGCAGCTGAAATTTTTTCCCGCAATTCTCTGGCCGCCGCGAGAGGATCTTTTGCCTCTATTATCGACCTGCCCACAATCAGGTAATCCGAGCCGCTCTGTGCGGCGGCAACTGCGTCGCCTCCCTGCACGCCAATTCCCGGAGAGTATATCGGCAATCGTCCAGCGGCCTCTTTTATGAGGGCCAAACGATTGGCACCAACCACTATTCCATCGGTGCCGGCCCTTAACGCCCGTTCAAGGAATTCCCTGAATAAAGCGCGCTTGCCCTCAAGCTCGAGGCCAAAGCCTTCTCCTGCCCCGGGATGGCTCATGTAGACTAGGGCAATAATCCCTCCTCCTCCTCCGACAGCATTATTATCATCATCAGCACCGGCCTGCCTCGCCCTCTTTACCAAGCTTTGCAGTGCGCCTTCGCCTATGAAGGGGTTTACTATAACAGAGTCAAAGCCCATCCTGCCGACTAGGTAATCCACTGCAACGTCGTTTGTGTTTTCAATGTCGTTTAGCTTGATGTCTGCAATGCACTGGAGCCCATGCGAGTGCGCGAGCCTGCTGATACCTGACAGTTCTGCACCGGAGAGCGGAAGTATCATGTGAAAGTTGATCTTTATGGCGCAGACATGTTCCTGCACAAGCTCGATCGTCTTTTCGGCAAATCCAATGATGTCAGAGTTATCGTTATTATTATCCTGATTGCTGCATGGCGGCGGGTCGATCGCAAGCACTATTCTGCTCTTCTTTTGCAAAGCTGCGGCGGCAATCCTGTCCCGAAATAGCCTAGCCATAAGTCTTGACCAGCGGATGATCTCCTTGAAGTTTTACAACCTTGAGGTAGATGTACCCGTGCTCATCGAGCCTAGACGAAAAGACGGGCTGCTCATTTTTGAGGCTGGAGTAGCGGAGGAACGGTTCCTTTGGTTCCTCTCCAAGGATTACATAGTAAAAGTAGGAGATCGAATCATTGTCATTTGTGCTCATTGGCGACCCGAGCACCAGCTTGCCTTCACTCTCGCGGAAAAGGAACAGCGGTAGCGGCGGCTCGTCAAACATCGTCTTGTACGCGGCCACCTTTGCCAGGCTCGAGATGTCCTTTAGCTTGATGACTGTATAGCCGGATTTCTTGTCGACCCTCGCGGCCCGGGTCAGAGTCGGCGGGAACTTGTCTACATTGAGCACCGGCGAATACACAAACGTGGGGTTGCTGACAGAATCCGCAAGCAGAACCTCCTCGGTCCCGTTGGTTATCCTGTATGCCAGATACTGGCCGGCAGCCTGGTCTGCCTTGGCATAATAGATTACCGCCCTCCCGTTGATAAGGTCTGCCTGCGCGGCGAGAACATTTTCCTTGTTAAAGACGAGGGAAAATGCCGGCAACGGGATCCGCTCAAGGGCACATACAAGCCTCGCAAAGTCCTTGAGGCCG